>QMTU01000211.1 GCA_003663585.1 Thermoplasmata archaeon | reverse complement strand
CTCTTACCTCTGTATAATATTATCTCTCCAAGGGGAGTTATTGGAACTATAATTACGAATTTTTTAGCGCTAAGCATTACAATCACCACATTACTTACAAAACAAGAGCTTAATTAGACAATAATATTTAACTTAGTTGAGATAAGACTAAAGTTCAAAATAAAAATAGGGAAGGGAGAAATTTCTTTTATGATAGTTAGAATCATAAATGATCTGAAATCACTTTTCAAGGAACTTTATAAGATCATTACACGTCTCTACCATTTTTATCAATGCATTCTTTATTTCGTTTATTGTCTCCTCAACTTTTCCTGTGGTTATAGCTCCTTGTGGGGTTGGCTCTATGAGGCCTGCTTGTTCAAGGACTCTCAGTGAATACCTGACCTTATGCTGTGGATATCCTGTGATTTCTGATATTCTAATTATTCCAATGGGCTCGTTCTCTAGTATTGTCTTAAGTATTACTAAATGCCTTTTTAGTAGTTCAACATCTCTGTCTAGTCTATATGTGATTTCAAGAGGACTCTTATCGCTCTTAACGATCTTCTTTCTGCCCTCGATCATCATAACTGATGCACCTCCTTATTCACGTTAGTTCATTGTATAACAAGTGTCAATACACCTTTTATATATTGTCATTGAATAGCATTCAACTTATTCACATGCCATTATAACTAAGAGTAATATGTGGAAACATAATGTAGTTACACTATATACCAGTTATAATACATGGCATCCTTGTAGTGAATGAGTTTCCTTCCGCACATATACGCTCATTAACCAGAGAATTTATGATCTCATGACCTAATTAGATTCTCTTAGTAGAAGATCTTGTTACCTACGGTTACAGAGCTTTTAGTCTCTGGGAGATGTCTTTTATGACAAAGAGTCAATACTTAAGACGTTCAATGCTGGAAATAATGAAGAGGAAAGAAAGGCTAGAAATCGTGATAGTGTTAACACTATACATCGTGGCCTACATGTCTTTATTAGTTCCCTACACAAGGTATTATGTCTGGGGGTCTGACACAGGAGAGTATTACTGGATACTTAAATACTTCTCAGAAAAGCATGCAATGCCTCACGAGTTCTTTGGCTGGGCCCTTGTCTATCATTTTATGTATGGCTTCTTTGCAACTCTTTCCCCTCTAGTACAGGCTGGCCTTAATCCCCTTGTTGTGTTGAAGTATGCGACCCCTGCCATAGTGGCCCTTTCTTCTGTATGTATGTACCTTCTTGCTAGGACTCTTACAAAGGATATCATCTACTCTGCCCTTGCAACGTTAGTATACTCGTTAGCTCTTCCAAGGATATTTGCTGTGTCTCATCCTATGCCAGGAGCTATGGGAGATCTGTTTTTAATAGTCCTGTACTATCTTGTGATCCTTTCATATAAAAGAAGCAAGGTATTACCACTGACGCTATTTATGTGCTCTCTTCCTTATGCTCTCGTACACCATCTCTCCCATTATGTTTTTATTGCTTCCATGGCAATACTAGCATTTGTTCACAGGCTTTATGGCAAGGATGATATGGCTAGGACAGATGTCATTGTCTTCTCAGTAGCGTATTTCTCCTTTGTGTTATATTGGATAAACGTTCCGAACTTTGAACAGATTATAATTGACGCCATTGGGATGGGAAAAGGGGAAGTAATTGTAGTCAGTATAATAGCTTATGCGGCATATTTGCTGATATTTATGACATTTCCATTTAGAACCTTAAGAGAGCCGCTAAGGATACCTCCTAGGAAGGAGGATATCCTGAAGATGCTGTTAATATACGTCATTGCTGTTGTCTTATCAATTCTAATAGTTATTAATGTCTCAGTGCCTGGCACTAACATCAAGATATCGTGGAAGTCCATAGTCTATGTGTTGCCCATACTGGCTATAGGCTTTTTAGCTTATCCAGGATGGCTAGTGATGAAAAGTAAAAGGCTTCACCTAGAGATTTTTTCTTGGCTTTTTGCGATTTTTGTGATAATGCTTTACGGAATTCTAACTAAGAGCACTGTTTTTATTCCGTACAGATATGCCCAATATATATGGACACCTCTTTCGATATTCATTGGCGTTGGGATTGCCTATGTGATAGAGTCCCTAGCAGGCTTGTTAGAGAAGTTTAAATTATCATTTGCATCCTTAAAGACCGTTATTTATACACTACTTGGGCTAGTGATTGTACTATCACTCATAATTACGGCGTATCCTTCGCAGGACGCTATGGGTGGTTTTGAGGAGGGATCATCATTTGATACCTTTAAGGGAGTGCTCTGGATAGCAGTGAACATTCCCTCGAATGCCACAGTAGCAGCGGATCATAGAGTTAGTGACTTAATTTTTGGATTTGCCAATATAAATGCAACATGGGACGATGGAGCAGAGATATTGCTCTCCGAAGACGTTAATGAGACGCTTAAAATGATGAAATTCTTTAAAACTCCCTCAGGGTACAAGAGAATAGACTATGTGGCCTTTGATAAGAGTACTATCAAAGG
>QMTU01000210.1 GCA_003663585.1 Thermoplasmata archaeon | reverse complement strand
CTTAAGTATATTAAGATATTCTCTGTATGTATTTATCTGCAAAGACCTCATCCTCACTGCAATTCTTCTTTTTAAGTAATTATCTTTATATTTATTAAGATCCAATCCTTTTTCTTTTAAAATTTCTTTTTTTATTTTTATAAAATCTTCTTCTTTATCAGGCATATTAATTGTTTGTTGTATTAAATGAACTATCTTCTTCTTTTATTATTTCAAGAAAAACATTAACCAGTTTATCATCGAATTGAGTACCAGCACATCTTTTTAATTCTTTTATTGCTTCCTCTTTTGAGATTGCTTTTCTATATGGTCTGTCGGTAAGCATAACTGAATAAGCATCAGCAATTGAACATATCCTTGCTTCAATCGGAATTTTATCCTTTTTTAACCGATGGGGATAACCCTGGCCGTTAAAATGTTCATGATGATATAAGATTATTGGCAAAAAATCTTCGGATAATCCTAAATTTCTTAATATTTTAATCCCCTCTTCAGGATGTTGTTTTATTATATTATATTCTTCTCTATTTCCTCACCAGCCATTATCCTAGAGCAGTAGTGGCACCTAATTGCTATTGGCTCCTTAGAGACTAATGTGAACTTAGGGGTTACATGTTCTCTCTCAGAGTTCGTTATACATCGTGGATTCTGACATCTCACGATGCCTATTATTATGCTTGGAGGTTCAACAACGTACTTTTCAACGACCTTAAAGTCCTTTATTATGTTTATAGTAGCCTTAGGAGATATTAGGGCAATTTTGTTTAGTGTCTCCTTGTCCAAAAACACACTCTCAAGCTTTATTATGTCCTTCTTCCCCATCTTTTTACTTGGAACGTTCATCACTATGCTTACTATATTCTCATGATCCTCCCCTACTCCAAGTATTTTAAGCACCTTTAGGGCTTTTCCTGCCTTAATATGATCAATCACAGTACCTTCTCTTATAGGGCGAACTCTAAGCTCTTCCAAGGAAATCACCCTACAAGTATTAGCTTCAATATTGCCATCCTAACTGGAACTCCATAAAAAGACTGTATGAAATACTTTGCATGCTTAGTTTTATCTACATCTGGGGCTATTTCATCCACTCTTGGTAGAGGATGCATTATTATGAGGCTCTCCTTAACGTCCCTTAATATGGTAAGATCTATTCTATATGATCCTGCTACCTTTATGTACTCTGTAGGATCTGGAAATCTCTCCTTCTGTATTCTTGTCACATAAAGTATGTCTGCGCCTCTTATGGCTTCCTTAAGAGAAGTGTACTCTTTGACCTTGGCCCCTAACTCCTTTAAATCTCTTATAATTTCCTCTGGCATTTTCAAGCTTGGAGGGGATACTAACCTGATTTCCGTATTAAACAGCGCTAGGGCATAGCTGAGACTGTGAACAGTTCTGCCATACTTTAAGTCTCCAAGCAGAACTATTATCTTATCATCTATCCCACCGGCCTCTCTTTTCATTGTGTATAGATCCAAAAGGGTCTGTGTAGGGTGTTGTCCTGCACCGTCTCCACCATTTATTACAGGTTTAGCTGAGACCTCAGCTGCAAGCTTTGCAGAGCCCTCGTAGGGGTGCCTTATCACAATCACGTCTGCATATCCTTCTACAACTTTTATGGTGTCTGAGAGGGACTCTCCTTTCATTACAGATGTTCCCTCAGTTGTTGAGAACCCTATAACACCACCTCCAAGGCGAAGCATTGCAGTCTCAAAGCTCAGTCTAGTTCTAGTAGATGGCTCAAAAAATAGCGTTGCAAGTATTTTTCCACGTAGAATCTCTGATGTTTCTCTTCCCTCTGCGATAGGAAGCATCTTGTCTGCTTCTGAGAGAATAAGTTCTATTTCTTCTTTACTGAGGTCTCTAATCGATATTATATCTCTACCCTTTAACGATGTCATAGGAAGCCCAAAATAAGTAATATTTGCTAAGTTTAAAAGCGTTTATCCTAGTTCACAAGCTCTGGTATGCCTCTCCATTAACGCTCTGATTCCCTCCCCACACTAAAGGACGTGGGTTCCTGCGAGGGCAGGGTATGCCTAAGGGTATGGCCTTATGCCCGTTACGGCTATCCCTTCGCGAATACGATGGTATATTCAATACTTAAGCGTTACCTTATCCTGAAGGGCGAGGCTTGTCTTCGCTTTTGTTCATGACTTCATTTATATACTCTCAAGTTTATATAATAACTTAAGTGGTAATAACCCCTCAGGTAGTGAGGAGGATAAGGAAATGGTCAAGTATGAAATTCAGAATGTTGTCGCCTCGGCAGTTGTTGCAACAGAACTTGATCTTGATAAGGTTGCTGAGAGTCTTGAAAATGTTGAATATGAGCCTGAACAATTTCCAGGACTTGTCCTGAGATTTGAGGATATAGGCACAGTAGCCTTATTATTTAGAAGCGGTAAAGTTGTCTGTACTGGTGGAAAAAGCGAGGAGGACATAAACAGAACTGTCGAATCTCTTAGAAAAATCCTAAAAGATCTTGGATTTGAGCTCCTTGAACCACCTAAGG
>QMTU01000209.1 GCA_003663585.1 Thermoplasmata archaeon | reverse complement strand
CTGTACTGTCTTCTTAGGATCTCAAGGAAGTGGTCAAAGTCCTTAGCTATTTGAACGAGCACTACTGCATGCCTATATGGGAGCTGTATTGGAGGCCTCTCGGGGATCTTTCCATCTGGCTGACTGAGCCAGTATATGTACTCCACGTCCTTCATCCCGTGGGTTGGCTCCTCAAGCTTGAAGTATACGCGCTCATACTGCTTATACTCATCGTAGACGTTAAGGCTTCCCCATATGGGATCGAACTCCACGTGGGTCATTGGAAGGTACTTCACGTAGAGGAACCTCACGACTTGGGGGATGTTAGCCTTAACAAAGTCATAAGCGCTTACTACAACTCCCTTTGAGCTTGACATGGCCCCTTTTCCCTTTAGCATAAACCACTCATAGGGCACTGGATATGGGGGCTCTCTCTCAAATACCTCCCTTATAATTCTAGACCCGCTGTCGTAGGATCCGCCAGCTGCGGCATGATCCTTCCCAAATGGCTCACAGGTAACTTCAAAAAGCCTCCACTTTGCTGGCCACTCAACACGCCATGGCATCTTTCCTGCCCAAGACGATACGCTAACCTTTCCCTCGTGCCCACATGCGCTGCACTTGTAGTACACGTATTCTCCCTCGAAGGATAATACCCTCGTTGAGTCAATGCGCTTGCACGAGGTGCACTGGGGCATAAAGGGATACCAGTCCTCTGGGAGTCTTCTCCCCGTGACGTCCTCTAGGATTCTCATCAGGCGTTCTCTGTTCCTGAGAACTGTGAGGATTATGTCCTTAAATTCACCATTTTTGTAGATCCTTGACGTCCTTATGACCTCTGGGGATGCTCCAAGATCGTTCAGAACCTCAAGAAATGGCTCTAGATGGTACTCTGACCAGCTCTTTGAGGATCCATCAGGAGACGGCACCTGCCATATAGGAACCCCAATGTACTCCTTGAAGCTCTCGTCAACGCCAGCTGGAACTTTTCTAAGAGGATCGGCGTCATCAACTAAAAATATAAACCTAGCATCCCCTCCAAGCTTTACCACAGCCCTGTATATAGCATCTCCCGTAAGGATTTCCCTAAGATGCCCCACATGGAATGTTCCAGATGGACTTATTCCTGTGGATATAACATGTCTTTCTCCTATTTTTAAAAGCTCTCTAGCAACTTCTTCAGCCCAGTGAGTCATTAAGACACTCCCCTTAAACTCTAAATCAATAAAAAAGGAAGGATTAAGCTTATGCGACGATTATGATCTTATGACAACAGTTCTTATTAGGGCTCTAAGGGGAACGCCTTTAACGAAGTCCTTTGGAGTCTTATTTACTAAAACTACTGCAAGCACGGCCTTTGAGCCAAACTCCTCTAGATCGGCTATTGCCTTCTCAAGAGTTGCCCCTGTATCATAGATGTCATCTATTATCACAACGCGCTTCCTTCTTGGATTAGCGTAGTTTGAGGCGAAGTGCCCACCCTTTCCAGTTGGCGTTGGCCTATATATTATAAGCTCTGTGTCAAGAATGTCCGCAACAAACGTTGCGAATATGGAGCCATTTGTAGCGACGCCAACTACTGAGTCTATTTCCTCGCCCCTCTTTTTGAGCTCCTCCTCTATTATGTCAGCCATGACCTCTGCAATGAGCTTTACCCTCCTGGGAAATACTCCAATGGATCTCCATACAATTCTGACGTCCTCTGAAGTGAGCTCTGTCAGCGCTCCAGAGAGAAGCCCTGACACTGTAGTCTCTGATAGGTTTAACTCTTCAGAAATCTCCCTTTCACTAAATCCTTTTTCCTTAAGCTCTTTTGCTCTTCTTATAAGCTCCTTCATGTCAGTCATTACTAAACACCTGGCCACTAGGGGCCGGATAGTGAGTTAAGATCACGCGAGAATTTAATAGCCTTTTTTAAATATAATATTACCAATACTGAAAGGTATATAGATTACGATCTAGGTGATTGTCAGTCATCAAGAACTCAATAGTATGTTTATATAATGTTGCCAAGAAGCCCTGCCGTTAGAGTAAGTGAGCCTGTAAAGAACAAAATCCTTAAATATTTCTCTTCTGTGTATATCTTTAAACGGTTATTCCCCAAGTATTTAAGCCTCCCCGCGAGGGTCCTTGCACTTTGAAGTAGGGGAGAAGATTATTAATTACCTAAATACATGACAATATGTAGTTCCTGTATTAGCTCCTGAGTGTTGATCAGACGAGGTGTTGAAATTATGGCAAAGGGTTCAAGAAAGAAGGAAACACGTCCTGCAATATTTTCTGCTGCAGGTCTTCTAAGGTTTAGTGAGGAGGAAGAGTCAGATATTCAAGTAGATCCTAAGGCTGTTGCCGTATTCTCTGCAGTGGTAGGAATAGCAATGCTTGTGCTCTATATAGCAAGCCCCCTCTGAGAGGCGATAGGCTCGGACTAGGCCGGGGGGGTAGCGGTCCCCTGTAACCGGCAAACCGCTAAGCCGGGGCCGAAAGCTTGGGGGCGGCCTCGCCCCCAAGCACCTTACCCGTATGTGCGAACGATGAT
>QMTU01000208.1 GCA_003663585.1 Thermoplasmata archaeon | reverse complement strand
ATATATAACTTCCTGAATATCTACGCAACGTACACTCCTCCAACGGTCACTGAAGACTTTCTTGGGTCAATATTGAACACAGCTCTTGGACTTATGTCATTTAATACTGGAAGTGATGTTATACTCACCGTTAAAATTGATTTGATGATCCAGAAGGATGATAAAGTTCTTGGTACAGACTTTTGGATGGTTCATCTTATGACAAGCAGGGATGTCGAGGTAATCTACCAAGCGATAATGTCTCTCTAAGGTTCCTTGAGGTAGATTAATATGAGCTTAGAATCTTCCATGAATAGCATGCAGACAAGCTTAAAAAAGTTTATTGACTGTAATGAAAAGTATAAGATAATAGGAATGGGAGATGTAGGTTTTGGAGAGGATGATGAAGTTTTAGTAACGTTTGCATTAGGATCATGTGTAGCTCTGGTGATCTATGATCCTAAAACTAAGGTTGGAGGACTAGCCCATATCATGCAGCCCAGCTCAAGGAGTAGTGGAGCTGGTAAGCCTGGGAAATATGCAGACACAGCAGTTCCCTATATGTTGCGAGCTCTAATAACAAAGGGAGCGTCTAAAACAAATTTGGTGGCTAAAATTGCCGGAGGGGCTACAATGTTTCCATATGTTGACGTTTCTGAGTCAATAGGAAAGAAAAACGTAGATGCTGTAAAAGAAACGCTTAAAAAGTACGGTATAAACCTAATAGCTGAGGACACACTTGGTAACGTTGGTAGGAGTGTTAAGTTTTATGTTTCCACAGGAAGAATGGTCATTAAGACGAAGGACAGAATATATGAAATATAATGCTTGGTGTTTATCATGAGAACCGTTGAAAGAGGTTTTTCGATATCTGTGCTCTCTCCTATAATTTACGATAAGATAAAGACGAACATAATTTTGCTTATAACAGGACCTCCAGGATCATTTAAGACAGTGCTTATGGCAAACATAGTTGCAGACATAATCAAATACTCAGATCTCTACGCTATATATTTAGACGCCTCAGGCATGGGTAGGAGATTTGAGGACTATCTAGCGTTTATGAAAGTACCAATTAGATCTCCCCTAATTGGTGGAAGGTTCATTACAATGGATCTTGCTAAGATGTTTAAGGAGTCTCCCGAAAGAGACATATCAGAAGTTCTGTACTCTGTTAGAGAGACTTCAAGTGAAGTTCTTGAGAATAAGCTCGCTATCTTAGTAGTAGATCCTTTAGACTCACCGTTTGTTAGACTTAGACCAGATTATGGGTTGCCTGTATTAGTGAACTCTCTAATAGATCTAAAAAGTGAGTTAAAGGTTGTCGGAATAGTCGTAAACGCTAATACAAGATCCAAAGAGCTTATAGAGACCCTTTCTGTGATTTCAGACGCATGGCTGGTTACAGGCTTTATAAGCTTAAAGGAAAAACGTATACCTGCTGTAAAGGTTAAGAAGTTTAGAGGCGTGAGACACTCGTATGATACCCACCCAATAATTCTAGCCGAGAAGGGTCTTAGGATAGGAAATCCTCTCTAATTTAGCTTGTGGGATACTGTATGGTTGTCAAGAGTAGAGCTTATAGAAGAAGATATATAGCCTTTCTTGTAGTCAGTGAAAAACCGTTGAGTAAGGGGATTCTTGCCTCTAAAATAAGGGATCTAGAAATTGAGCTCTTTGGAACACATGGAGTACTTTTTCCAGTAGGGTTTAACGGCTATGTATTTGTTCTTAGAGTGCCTCATAGGCTAAAGAAGGATGTGATAAAAGCGTTAATGTCTATAGACAACATTTATGGAGTGAGAGTGACCATATTTCCGCTGATAACATCGGGCACAATTAGAACATTAATAAAAAAGCTTGAAGAAATGAGATTGCCCACTGAGGGACTGCGGCAGAGGAGAAGAAGGCTCTAGATGAACTCATAACTGAGGGCATTAAACGCATTGTCCTTAATCTTAGGTAATTTATGATAAAATATAAGATCAACTGCTTGAGAGTAAAATTAACGGAGAGTATATAAGTAAGATCCTCTGTAAGTAATTGTGCTTTAATGGGCTCTCAAATCAAAATAAAGATCAACGAGTCAAGAGATGTAATGTGCGTGATTTATGAAGAGGGGTGAGTTCTATGAAACCAAACATGGGTTATGATCGTGCTATTACAATATTTTCTCCAGATGGCAGGCTTTTTCAGGTAGAATATGCTATGAAAGCTGTTGAAAGAGGAAGCACATCTATAGCAGTTAAGTTCTCAGACGGGGTTATACTTTTAGGCGATAGGATAATTCCAAGCCCGCTAGTTGAGAGAGATAGTGTTGAGAAAGTGTTCATAATCGACGATCATGTGGCAGCAGTGGTTTCAGGATGGATCGCTGATGGAAGAGCTCTAGTAGAGAGAGCTAGGCTAATCGCACAACAAAATAGATGGCGATATGGTGAACCCATAGACATTGACGTCTTAGTAAGGGAAATATGTGATCATATCCAAGCGTTCACCCAGTAAGGGGGAGCAAGGCCATATGGGGTGTCTCTGCTTAT
>QMTU01000207.1 GCA_003663585.1 Thermoplasmata archaeon | reverse complement strand
GATCATAACATTTGAGGTAAGACGTGGAGATAGGATTAGAGTAAAGGAGATAAAGGTTCTAGAGAGGAAAACGAGGCCTCCAAGGAGATATACTCAAGCATCACTAGTAAAGGAAATGGAGAAGCTCGGACTTGGAACGAAATCAACAAGGCATGAGATAATAAAAAAGTTATTCTCGAGAAAGTATGTTGAGGGGAAGTACATAAAGCCTACAAACCTCGGAAAGGCAGTCATTGAGCTCATCGAGAGATTTGTTCCAATAATAGGTTCTCCTGAACTTACAAGAAAGATAGAAAAGGAGATGGATAAAATAGAGACTGGTGAAAAGAGAAAGGATGAAGTAATAATGGAGGCAAGAAGGATTCTAAAGGGTATTTTTGAAAATCTTATGAAGAATGTCTCTCTGGTTGGAGAGAGCATAAGAGAATCTAAGAGAAAAGATCTCGAAAGCAGTAAGAAAGTAGGTATATGCCCAAAATGTGGAGCTCCTTTGATAATAACACGATCCAAAAGAGGAAAGAGGTTTATAATGTGTATGAACTATCCAAAGTGTAGGACAACATACCCTCTTCCCCAGAAGGGCAGAATATATGTTCTTAAGGAAATGTGTGCCGATGGTAAGGTACACAAGATAAAGATCGTCTGGAGGGAGAGAGGGGTCAAAAAAGAGTGGATTCTCTGTCCATCTGACTATTCTCAAGAGAAAGAAAAATAATTTAATCCTATTCTCCTTTTAGTATGCTTAGCACTTCCTCAACAGTTCTCTTCGCCTTTTCCTCGCTGTTAAACTCCACAAAGACCCTAATTATTGGCTCAGTGCCAGATGGCCTCACTAGAATCCATCCGTCGTCAAATACCGCTTTTATACCGTCTATTGTTATGTATTCTCTAGCTTCTAATCCTCTGAGGAACTCTTCTGCTCTCTTCATCATTTTTTCCTTGTCCTCAACGTGAACCTTTGTCTTTATGATGTAGTACTTGGGAAGTTCATCGTATAACTGAGAGAGCTTCTTTCCTGTCTTGGAAATCATCTCCATGACAAGGGCTATCGCCATGGCGCCATCCCTGCAGTACTGATGTGGAGGATATATTATGCCTCCATTTTCCTCTCCACCAATGGCAACCTTATCCCCGAGCTCTATCATCTTTCTTGCAACTATTGGAGACCCTACTTTTGTGTATATAACCTCTCCTCCTGCGGACTTTACAGCGTCCTCTACTACCCTCCCAGAGCTCACTGGAGTCACGACAATCCTTTTACCTGTCTGCTTAATTACGTACTTTGATAACATCGCAAGGAGGTACTCTCCTCCAATGAATCTCCCCTTATCATCGAAAAATATTGCTCTGTCGGCATCTCCATCGTGAGCTACGGCAAAATCTGCGCCCATCTCTTTCACGATATCAGATAGGTACTTTATGTTTTCATACGTTGGCTCTGGCATTCTGCCGGGGAATCTTCCATCAGGCTGTGCGTTAAGAGTAATTACGTTTGCATTTAGTCTAGATAATAACTCTGGGGATGTCTTATAGGCTGCTCCATTTCCCACGTCCACTATAACGTGGAACTCTCTTTCTCTTATTGCCTGAGTGTCCACTACTGAGAGCACGCCCTCTATGTACTCATGATAAGCCTCAGGGTAGTTCACTAGGGATCCTATTTCGTTCCAGTGGACTAGATTAAAGGCTCTCCTAAAGTAGATCTCCTCAACCTTTTCCTCAACCTCCCTAGGAGCTTCTATCCCATCAGTCCATATGAGCTTTATGCCGTTGTACTCTGGAGGATTGTGTGAGGCAGTAATCATGACTCCTGCAAACACCTCATCATGTTTTTTCACAAAGTACTGCAGCCCTGGAGTGGGTATTATGCCTATATCAACTACCTTATGGCCTGTTGCCATTAGACCGCTCAGGACAGCACTCTTTATAGCACTCCCACTGACTCTAGTGTCGCTGCCTACTGCGACAGTTTTTCCCTTGCCAAGAAATGTTCCAATGGCTAAAGACACATCTAATGCTAGATGTGGCGTGAGCTCCTCGTTTGCAACCCCTCTAACACCATTTGTTCCAAAAAGCCTCCCCATCACATTCGCCTCCTTATCTTGACTCCTGAGACGTCAACCCTTCCTTCTAGCTTTGTCCACCCTTCTATAACGGAGTTCACGATAACAGAGCCTGGTGGAACATCTACCTCAGGTCCAATCACGGACCCTCTTATTACGCTTCCCTCTCCTATCCTACAACCGTGCATTATGATAGAGTTCTCCACGACGCATCCTCTTTCAACGATGACATTTCTCTCAACTGATGACATTATCAGGGATCCCAAGACCTTAGCTCCTGGTCCTATATAATTATCGAGGCCCATAGCCTCTAGCAGGAGGTCTTTTGCCCTTAGAAGTCTTCCGGGAGTCCCACAATCTATCCAATAACCCTCAAATGGATAAGCATAAAGTCCATACTTAATGACGTTTGGAAATACTTCCTTTTCTATGGAGACCTCTTTACCAGCTTCTATAT
>QMTU01000206.1 GCA_003663585.1 Thermoplasmata archaeon | reverse complement strand
TTCTATGACTCTGATCATGTTCCTATCGAGGAGCGGTTCAGGCTTATCACATGCTCCCAGAAGTACTTCCGATGCTATGTAGTCGCCAACCCCTGGAAGCTCTTTGAGTTTGTCCTTATTGCACGGAATTATGCCGCCAAGCTTTTTCTCAATGAACGTAGCTAGCTCTATTAAATGTCTTGCACGCTGGTGTTCAATTCCTAAGGGACGTATGAGCTCCTTTACCTCCTCTTCACTAGCAGATAGAAGTGCCTTAGGCGACGGATACTTCTCTAGGAATTCCTTATATACTTTTACAACCTGTCTTGTAGTTGTTTTTCTCAAAAGAAATGCGGCAACAAGGATGGCCCAGGCATTGTTGGTGTTTCTCCAAGGCAGATCTCTATCTCCATGCTCCCTGTACCAATCAATTATTTTGCACCTGAACACTTCTATCTTCTTGTTATCGAGTAACAGCAACACCCTTTCACCAGCATACGCTATATTATTAAGTATATGTTAGGAGATAAACTGATATGTGCACTGTATTGTTTCCTGGTGTCTGTTGCGATGATGAGCCTCTGTAAGTATAAGGTTGAGGAAGCAGTAAAGAAGGAAATTCTTCCTAAAGAATATCTTTTATACGAGGATTCTCGCCGTAAAGCAAGACATGCAGATACACTGTGTGAAGGTGCAGTTAGGGGGCGTGATATAGAGACGTTTCCTAGCATCAATGAATGGATAAGCTGGCTTAGCTGGAGCACCGTTCTGCTTGACGAGAAAGACTACCTTCTTGCCGCAGTCCATGCACTTGATTTAGCTCCCCGCCTAGCAGGGACGGATTATGGCACTACAAGACAGAGGGATCTTGGACAGCTCTGGACTGATACTATAAGGGGCTTCTTAGGTGAAATAGCTTTTGTTAAGTGGCTTAAGTCAAGATTCGGAATTGATGCACAGCTTGACTATAGAAAGGGTCAGCTGACAGAGTTTCTTCCATCTGATATAAAATCTGTTGATGAGAGACCTCCAAAGCTCAACATTAGTATAAAGACAACAAAGCTCAGAGGCATATGGCTTGATATACCGTACAAGCAGATAGAGCACAGCGATATATTTGTTCTTGTAAGGGTAGGTGTGACTAGAGAGCACTTCTTAGCATTCCTTAAGAAGATAAGCGTCATTAGAGACAAGATCTTGAATAGGGCAGTTGAGCTCGGTATTATTACTGATGAAGAAGTAGAGAGCATTTGGGATACTATACCAGAATTTACAAGAATACCAGCTTACATCGTGGGCTTTTTCGATAAAAGAGAATATGGTGACAGTATAAAAAGACGCGATAGCATATTCCTAGTAGATGGAGAAATGAAGACAAAGAGGTTTATAATCAATAAGTTCATAGGGTACTGGCATCCTAAGCAGGATGTATATAAAAGGAAGGTCATCGAGCTTCTTAGAAAACATGGAAGGCGTGTTCCTGACAATGTTAAACTTGAGTTTGAGGGAATAGGCGACTTCTCAAGTACTCTCCACTTCATAGTAAGCTCAGGTGTTCTTAAACGAAGAAGAGAAGATTGGAAAGCGCTTATTAACGAGATCTAGGTTAATGTCTCAAGAACTTCTGCTAGGACTTCAGCTATCCTTCTAGCGGCTAATGGGGGCACGGCTTCACCAATCTGTGCTCTAATTTCTGTCTTTCTGCCATAGAACAGGAAGTCGTCCGGGAATGTTTGAAGCCTGGCTTTTTCCCTTAATGTAACTGTTGCCCTATCCCGATCATAGTGGTATCCATGGGTTCCTCCTCCGCCGTAAGCGACTATAGTGTAGGAAGGTTTTAGCGGGTGTATTCTCCTGTATACAAGGCTTATGCCTTTACCCTCTACCTCCCATTTTGTCCCTCTAACGAATTCATGATTTTCATCAGGCGGTATTCTCTTCATTCTCTCAACAACTGCAGTGTCCTCTCTTGGTGGTTCAGTGGTTGTATCTGGGAGCTTTAAAGTGTAAACGGGATTGTTGTAGTATCCGAGCTCTTTAAGTATAGCCTCATGCTGTTTAAGAGCTTCCTCAAGCTCTCTTTTGTCTATTTGCTTCACATTATTTATCATAAGGTAGTCGTCGATAATGTTGAATGTCAGCTTGTCCCACACCCTCTGCTTCCATGTACGAGCACGCTCTGTGCCTACTTCCTCCCATACACCCTCCCACTTCTTCATGATCTCCTTGTACCTGTCATCAAGTTTGTCAAGAGGAGCTCCTTCAAAGACCTCTATAGGTGTTAATGGATATTTGTGAAAGAGCCGCTTCTTCCCACTTAGTACTTTCTCTATCTTGCTTCTAAGGCTCCACAGGAGCATAAGATCTTTCTTCACTAGGTCCTTCCTAACACCTATAATTATGAGTCTTTCCCGTTTCTGAGGAACTCCGAGCCTAGAGAAGTCTACTATGCCTGTAAAGACTATTTCATATCCCTCTATTCCATCCCCATTATTTGCGTTTGAGATCACCTTCTTCACTTCAGGCCAGCGGATCTTTAGGTTTG
>QMTU01000205.1 GCA_003663585.1 Thermoplasmata archaeon | reverse complement strand
GATATATTTATTTAACACAGCATTATTAGGAATCCTACAACCTCGCTGAGGTCATTGCCCATTTTTGTATATGCTCTTAGTGTTAAAAACTGTACCGTAAATATAGAAAACACTTAACAAGCGAACATTAAACAGTGATATAAAATGAGTCCTAGATGCAATCTCTTAAATTATGTACTACTAGCAGAAAAAGTGTAACATAAATGAGCTTAAGAACTAATTTTAACAAGCGTTTAAAGAGTTAAGACCGCATGCTAAAAATAAAAGGAGTTAAAGAAGGCTAGAACTCAGAGGACTCTGTCTCTGTCTCAGGTACTCCACCTTCTTTTCCTTCTTTGCCCTTTTCTAGTGGTTTAGCAGCAATCACATCGTCAATTCTGAGAATCATTGTCGCTGCCTCGACGGCACTGACAATCTCCTGTCTTGGGACTCTCAGAGGCTCTACTACTCCTTCCTCAAACATGTCTCCGACCCCATCCTCGCTCTTAAAGCTGACACCATATGTTCTCTTGTCCTCCTTGTGAAGCGTTCTAAGCCTTATTAAGACGTCAATTGGATCAAGTCCTCCATTTAATGCTAAGATCTTCGGTATAGACTCTAGTGCATCTGCAAATGCTTCTATGGCCATTTGCTCTCTTCCACCTACTCTGGCAGCGTAGTCACGGAGCTTCATTGCTAGCTCTACAGCAGTAGCTCCTCCTCCAGGGGTTATCTTCTGATCTTCGATAGCTGCTGCAACAACGCTAAGAGCATCGTGCATTGACCTCTCAATCTCATCAACAACATGCTCTGTACCACCACGTATGAGTATTGAAACAGCCTTCTTGTTCTTGGCACCAATGACAAAGGTCATGTTGTCCTCTCCGATCTTGCGCTCCTCTACTACCTCTGCTTCTCCTAGGTCTTCTGGTGAGAGATCCTCAAGCTTAGTTACAATCCTTGCTCCAGTGGCCTTAGCGAGCTTCTCCATGTCCGACTTCTTAACGCGCCTTACGGCGTATATGCCTGCCTTTGCGAGATAGTGCTGTGCTAGGTCATCAATGCCCTTCTGACAGAAGACTACATTTGCACCTACTGCCTTTATCTTCTCTACCATATCCTTAATTAACATCTCCTCGCTCTCAAGGAACTTCTTTATCTGCTCTGGATCTGTAATCTGAATTTCCGCGTCGAACTCTGTCTTTTTGACCTCAAGTGGCGCGTTAATAAGCGCTATCTTAGCATTTCTGACAACTTTTGGCATTCCAGGGTGTACGCGCTCCTTGTCTATGACAATGCCATCAATGAACTCTGTATCCTTAACGCTTCCTCCGACTTTCTTCTCAACTTTTACGTTGTCTATGTCTGCTACTATCTTTCCGTTGACCTCCTCAACTATTGAAAGAACGGCCTTGACTGCAAGCTCTGCGAGATATTCCCTATAAGGTGCTGACTGCTTACCAGTCATTGCAGTCATCGCTATCCTCTTGAGCATTTCCATGTTGTCTCTGCTTATAGGAGTTGCAATCTCATTAAGGAACTCTAATGCTTTATCTGCAGCCATTTTATAACCTTCAATTATTGTTACGGGGTGTATCTTTTGGTCAAGAAGGGATCTTGCATTCTTTAGGAGCTCTCCTGCAAGTACTACTGCTGTTGTTGTACCATCTCCTACAGCCTCATCCTGAGTCTTTGCAACTTCCACCATCATCTTGGCTGCTGGGTGTTCTACGTCAATCTCCTTAAGTATTGTAACACCATCGTTTGTAATTACTACGTCGCCCATTGAATCAACAAGCATTTTGTCCATTCCCTTAGGACCAAGAGTTGTCTTTACAGCATCAGCAATGGCGACCGCAGCCGCAATATTGTTCTCCATGGCTTCTCTACCACGCTCTCTCCTAGTACCCTCCTTAAGTATAAGTATTGGTTGTCCCGCAAGCATAGTTCCACCACCTTGGTTCTGTGCAATATAATACGTTTTAAACCCCTCCCACTAGAGGATATCATGTCCTAAAGCAATAGCACAGCGCATACAGGGTCTTAAGCTAGCTTACGTAATTTCACTAAAAAATAAAGAAGCACTTCTATAAAAATATTTCGGTAGTGTTTAACATGAATTACAGGACGTTACTGGGGATCCTTACACTTTAGAGCAGAAATAACATAATCTCCTCCATGCACTAAAGGCGAGACTTGAACGGTTCTGTCAATAATAACATAACTAAAAATAACAAGTACGTTACTGTCTCAGGAGCTCAAGTAAATCTTCAATATCCTCTATCCTCATGAGCTCCTTTATGTTTATTAGACGAACACCACCTAGAGATTGCTTATAGGTAACTCTCTTAACAAATAGAACTGCATGAAAGTTTATGAAATCTGAAATTGCCCTGAGAATCTGAGCTGCCTGATCATAAGCTCTTCCCTTCTCTATCTTACCAACGAGACTCAAGTCCTCGAACTCCTCTTCATCATTTAAGGTTACTATGTTTACTGGATCTCTTTTAGACTCAACGACTTTTAAACCAACAGAACAGAGCTTCTGACCTACAAT
>QMTU01000204.1 GCA_003663585.1 Thermoplasmata archaeon | reverse complement strand
CTCTATAACTTTTTAAATAATAGTGACATGCTTGTAGCATAATACTGTACATTCACAGACAGAAAGAATAGTTTTAAAGCTTAAGACAGAGGCCTTTATATTTCTTTTAGTTTAAGCCTTAAAATTGAAGAAGAAACTTCTCCAAGCCTTGTTCTTCCTTATGATTTCTTGTGTTGTTGAAAACATTATAGTCCTTTTGAGTTTGTTATCAAAGCTCTTTAACAAATTATTCAATAGACCATTCTCTCGAAAATAGCTGCTTTTCAGGAATTAGATGTTTCAAGATGGAACATCTATTTTAACGATTTTTTATCTCTATTTATTCATTCTTGCTTTGAAAAGTGGGATCTTTTGACAGCGGATGTGTGAGGGGCTGTTTCGTAGATGGTAAAAAGCGTAAAGTTTGATATCTTCTGTTTTCCGCAATCTTTAAATATTGCTGAGGTAATTCTCATTATAATGTGGCGGTCCCCGATATGTGGGGTTCTAAGCCCGAATGGGAGACCGCTGAAGTCCCTGAGGATGTGGGGAGTCACCGTTCCCCCCGAAAGCCAGCCAATGAAGATGGGAGGCTGGAAGGTCAGCCGCAACGAGATTTACGAACTTTACGGAAGTTGCGGCTGATCAGAACGGGTCTTCATAGTCCCCTTCTATAATGAACTTCTTTACGTTTGAGATACTCAATATTCCCTCCTTAACGAGCACGCCTCTGCCTGCTATGACTCCTGTAGCAGCAGCCGTCACAAGTCCCCTAGTTATTCCAGCACCATCACCAGCCACAAAGATGTTCTCTATGTTAGTCTCTAGGATGCCATTTGTTTGTACTTTCATCGCATAGAACTTTATCTCTGGAGCATAGAGGAGCGTTGAATCGCTTGAGACTCCCGGAAGTATTCTATTGAGCCTCTCAAGACCCTCTATAATATCTGTTACAATCCTATGGGGAAGAGCCATTGCTATGTCTCCTGGAGTTACATCTTGAAGTGTTGGGGTAACTATGCTTCTCTTAATACGCTGCCACGTTGACCTTCTACCTGCAATAAGATCGCCAAATCTCTGTATTAGAGGCTTTCCCCCTCCTAAAAGTGTTGCCATCCTTGCTATAGCGACTCCATATTCCGTAGTATTCTCAACGGGCTCTGTAAACTCTATTCTAACTAATAATGCAAAATTTGTGTTTTCACTCTTTCTATTATGCATTGAATGGCCATTTACTCCTACAAATCCATCATAATACTCTGGGACGACAAAACCTCTATCATTAGTGCAAAATGTTCTTACAAAGTCATCATATGTCTTCGTGTATATGTGAAACTTTGGATCATGATTAACAGAGGTTATTGGATCCATTATTATTGCGGGAACTTCAACCCTCACACCAACATCAATAGGTCCATGTTTTATCTCTATACCAATTCTTTGTGCCTCCTTATCAAACCATTTAGCACCGCTTCTTCCTGGCGCTACTATGATGTACCTCCCCTTTATCTTTTGATCATTCTCACAGGTTATCCCATCAGGTCTTATATGCTTAACCTTAGTGTTCAACAGGAATTTCACACCAAGTTTTTCAAGAGTTTCCTTAAGCTGTTTTATAACTATTTTAGTATTATCGGACCCTATATGCCTCTGTACAATAGGCACAAATTTTATTCCAGCACTTGCAGCTTTTCTGACCCAATGTTGTTCTAGATCTGGAGTAAGTTTGTATATCTCATTTGGGGCTCCATGCTTAACGAATATATAGTCAACGTACTTTATGAGATCCCAAGCGCTTTGAACGTCTCCTAAAAGTTCTATAAGATCTCCTCCTATCTGAGGATGCAAGTTCATCGTGCCGTCAGATAGGCCTCCAGCACCACCTACGCCTGAGAGTATTGTACATGGTTTACACCCCTGACATGGAGCCCCTAGGAGCATGGGACAGTTTCTTAGAGTTATATCTGGACCCTCATCCACTATGAGAACACTTAGATTGCTCTTTGAGGCGATTTCATAAGCTGAAAATAGGCCTGCAGGACCAGCTCCTATGATAATCACATCATAGGCGTCTCTCGTCACAGGGCTCACCGAATAGTAAAATATGAACACACTAATATCATTTTCTTAGACAACTTCAAGCGCTAATTGTAAGCTTTTTTACAATATTGTATATTGATAGTATATAATGATAAAAATTTTATTGAGTATCAATTAAATTTACTAGAAATGTAGAGGGGTGTCTTATATGATCTCTATTAGAGGGATTAATGCTGTTATTAGGGGAGAAGTTGAAGTAGAGAAGTTTGAGAAAAAAGTAAAGCTAGGGACAACCCGCGTAAAAAGAGGATTTGCGCACATGCTTAAAAGAGGAGTAGTAATGGATGTTACTAATGTAGAACAAGCACAAATAGCTGAAGACGCCGGTGCTGTGGGTGTTATGGTCTTAGACAAGCTTCCATATGACGTACGGAAATCCGGAGGTGTTGCAAGAACAGCCAGCCTTAAAGTAATAGAGGAGGTTATGGATCACATAACAATCCCAGTAATGGCAAAATGTCGTATAGGACACT
>QMTU01000203.1 GCA_003663585.1 Thermoplasmata archaeon | reverse complement strand
TTCCAAAGACTCTCTTTGCAGCATAATAAGTTGCCCTATGCGGACATCCAGGACAGAATGTTGGAGGTCTGCTTGGAAGCTTTATTTCAACCTTTAAAGGACTCTTCTGAGAAGTCTCTCCCTTCAAAACCTTCAGTAGAACTCTATATACCTCACCTGGATTAAGCTCATAGTGATATCTTACTGTACCATCTTCTTTTCCATGTATTATAATCTTAATTCCAAGTCTCTGAGCCAGCTCTCTTATCTGTCTTTCTATTACTGGCTCTGTTTCCTCAAACACTATTAGCTTATCTATAGTCGATATAAATTCCGCAATCCTTCTCTCTGGAATTGGATAGCTCATTGTAACCTTAAACACCTTTGCAGGGATCCCCTTAGATCTTATGACGTCCACAACGTATCCATAAGATGCTCCTGAGGCTACGATCCCTACGCTAGGATCCTCACCGTAAACTTCAATCCTATTATATTCGAACTCATCAGAGAACTCTTTAATCCTTTTAAGCCTCTCTAGTTGCCTTATTCTATTCCTTCTCGCAGTAGTTGGCACAACAACAAATCTCATTGGATCTTTCTGGAACTTCTTCTTATTGAATGTGTTAAGTCTAAGATTCCCTAAATTAACTATGCCTCTCATGTGGGATATCCTGGTAGTGGTTCTCAATATCACTGGGACTTCAAATCTCTCTGAGATTTCAAACGCAACTTTAGTGAGCTCCTTTGCTTCCTGAGGAGATGATGGCTCTATAACAGGAACATGGGCCATAACCCCATATAGTCTATTGTCCTGCTCATTTTGTGAGGAGTGCATGCTAGGATCGTCAGCTGATACTATCACCATTCCGGCCCTTACTCCCGTATAGCCAAGCGTCATAAAGCTATCTGCTGCAACGTTTAAACCCACGTGTTTCATGGCGACTATACTCCTTAAACCTGATATAGCAGCTGCAGCAGCTACTTCAAGTGCCACCTTTTCGTTTGTAGAGTACTCAAAGTAAATCCCAGCCTCAGTATATATTTCGTAGAATGTATCTCCTATCTCTGAAGACGGCGTTCCAGGATAAGTAGTTGCAACAGCAACTCCTGCCTCCAACGCACCTCTTACTATGGCTTCATTGCCAAGCATTGAGGCTTTTCCTGGCCCAGGCCTAAGCACAACGTGCAAGCGAATCCCCTCACTCAGGCCTCCTCAGAAGCATCTTGGCATCAACTACCACAGCACCGCTCTCTTTAAGGAATATAGGGTTAAGATCCAGCTGGTCTATCACCGGCTCAAGCTTCTGTGCAAGATCTGAGACCCTTAGTAAGATCTTTATCAATGCCTCACGATCCACCTTTATCCCACGGAACCCTTCAAGGAGCTTTGCACCCTTTATTTCCCTGAGCATCTCCTCAGCATCTGCTCTTGTTATTGGGATAACTCTAAACGTAACATCTCTAAGAACTTCGACAAATATTCCTCCAAGGCCAAACATTATTGCAGGGCCAAAAGTTGCGTCGTTTATAACGCCAACTATAACCTCTAGATTCTTGTCCTCCATCTCCTCTACTAAAATCTTTGCATTCTTGAACTTCTCCTTAAATTCCTTAATGACGTTCTTAAGCTCCTCAGAATCCTTTACATTAAGCCTTACAGCACCTACATCAGTTTTGTGCAATATTTCATGGGATGATGCTTTTACTGCCACAGGAAATCTCAAGTTTATGCTCTCAACATCCTCTGGAGAGTCTACGACAACAAAGTTAGGGACAGGTATACCATAGTTCCTCAGGAGGGACTTTACCTCATGCTCTGCAAGAGCTCTTCTCTCCTTAGCGATCTCAAAAACGTCTTTAACGTCCATCATAACACCCCCATCCTCTTTAGATACAGCCCTCGTTCGTATAATGCCCTAAGAGCCTTAACTCCTCTCCATATGCTTGGATAAATCGCTATTCTCCTCTTCTCCATTTCTTTGATCATCTTCTGAGTGTAGGTTCCCCCTATGGAAACTACCACCATAGGCTTCTCTCCATGTTTGCTCCACTTCTCGACTATGTCAACAAGCTTCTCCGTAACAAAGGGCGTCTGGAATAAGGCAAGACATAAGATGCCATCAACGTTAGGGTCCTTATTAACAAGCTCAAGGGCCTTATCATACTGCTCATCTGTGACATCAGCGGTGAGGTCTACAGGGTTGTTCACGGAGGCATATGGAACTAACACTTCCCTTAGCTTCTCCTTTGTTTCTTCAGTAAGATCTGCCATCTTTAGTCCAACTCCCTTATCTCCATAGGGGCTCTCTATATAGTCAGTTGCGATAACCCCATATCCTCCACCACTTGTGACCACGACAACCCTTGGACCTAGCATCGGCTTTTGATAGGCAAGCACTCTAGCGAAGTCTATAATTTCCTCCTCATCGTATGCTCTTATAATGCCTGCCTGTTTAAACGCGCCATCTATGACGGCGTCAGATCCTGCAAGAGAACCCGTATGAAGTGCAGCAGCTGTTGCGCCTCTAGAAGTTCTGCCTCCTTTCAGCACTACTATAGGCTTCTTCTTTGAAACCTCTTTGG
>QMTU01000202.1 GCA_003663585.1 Thermoplasmata archaeon | reverse complement strand
GTGAAATATCGTATGGATCTGGGCCTATATGTCCTTTGTATGATCTCCTTCCGATTAAGTCCATTAAGGCAAGAACTCTCTTAAACGTTCCCGGGTTTCTCGATGTTTGTTCCCATATAGAATCTAAAACATGATCACTAAGCTTTATTCTGCCCATGAGGTGTAATGCTATTGCCTCCTCTGGAGAGACAACGAGTTTATCATTTTCAATTCTTCCAAGTCCTGTAGTACTCCATATCTTCTTATAGCGTTTCCCGCTGATTACTACCTTGCTATTCACTAGGGATATCTGTACCATTCTTGACACCCTCTAATGTTCCCATGCCCACGTGCAAATATTCTTAGAGGTAGATATTATATTTAGGTTAGCGTTACTACTTTAAGGAGTTTTGTGCCTCATAATACGCTGAGATAGGGAACTTCATATATCACTATGCGTGTTAATTGTATGTCTGAGAGCGAGGGATGAGAGTCATTCAAGATCACTTGATCATATGGCCCTCAACAGCATCAGTATGAGATTAAACGCTTAAGATAAAATTATAGTACAACGAGTTTGAGGTGATGATTATATGAGTAAAGGTAAGAAAAGACCTGAAATAGAACTAAGAAGTGAGGGTGCTAAGGAAGGTACTGAGGAAGTAATAAGAGTTCCCCTTCCTGACAGAAATAATAATGAGATGTTTGCTATAGCAAGTGAAATGCTAGGAGGCAATCATCTTAGAGTAATCTGTGAGGACAAAAAGGAAAGATTAGCTAGGATTCCAGGAAGAATGCTCAGGAGAGTCTGGATAAAGACGGGAGATCTTTTAATAGTCAAACCATGGGAGTTTCAGGATGACAGGGCAGATGTTGTTTTTAGATATACAAAGGTGCAAGCATGTAACCTAAAGAAAAAGGGTTTACTCCCAGAGGTGTTAGAATTACAGCTAGAGTGTTAATGGTGAGAGCATCACATGAGTGTAGAGTTTAATGAAGAGGAAAACTTAGAGGATGAGATCTTTGAGGTAGATGAAGAACTTTTAAGGCAGGTACTGCCTAAAAGGTTTCGAAAGGAGAAAACTATAGAAGACAGGGAGATAGAAAATTGGGTTTTTGATAGGCCCACTCTTATAGCCCTTGCAAAGCTCATAAATAAAGGGTATCTCTCTGAATTAGTATCCACAATTTCTATGGGTAAGGAGGCTAATGTGTTTCGAGGTAAGGACTCTGCTGGTTTTCCTGTAGCTGTTAAGATC
This sequence comes from Thermoplasmata archaeon, assembly GCA_003663585.1. Classification (GTDB taxonomy): domain Archaea; phylum Thermoplasmatota; class B47-G6; order B47-G6; family B47-G6; genus B47-G6. Next base: position 1,340 of record QMTU01000202.1, on the reverse strand, counting down.
TATAAAAAAGACACAACTCTTTTCAAAGACATGATGCCATATCTAGACGGCGATCCTAGATTTAAGAGGATAAAGAGAAAAAGATCCCATATAATATATACGTGGTGTCAAAAGGAGTTTAAGAACCTTCAGGAGTTTTATGAGATAGGTGTGCCTGTTCCTAAGCCCTTTGCTTACAGGGACAACGTTTTAGTTATGGAGTTCATAGGGATTGATGATATTCCTGCTCCTAGGCTTAAGGACATTGTACTTGAAGATCCAAGAGAAATGCTCAATTCAATAATAGAGGACATAAGAAAACTTTACGAAAACGGATTTGTTCACGCTGACATGAGCGAGTATAATATATTAGTAAAGGATGAAAGCGAGTATTATATAATAGATGTAGGACAAGGAGTTCCTCTAGCACATCCTATGGCATATCGCTGGGTGGTTAGAGATGTCGTGAACATCGTAAATTACTTTAACAGGAGGTACAAACTTTGTCTTGACCCAAAAAAGTACGTATTAGAGGTTATTGGAGAGGAGATCTTAGCAGATTATCTTATGCTCTAGCAGAGCGTCGTTGAAAAAAAGGCTTTGCCCTTTATGTTGAAGAGAATGCCAAACGTGAACTTTAATAACCTTCCAAATTGTAATATACTAAGCCACTACTAGTGTATATAGTTTAAATTAATTGTTAGGTAATCTTGCCTGCAGACAAATTGGTGACCAGAGATGTTCTTTCTTAAAGTTCCTGTTGAAAGAGTTCCCATACTAATTGGAAAGGAAGGAAGAGTCAAAAAATATCTTGAAGAAATAGCGGGGATTAAAATACATGTGAACTCAAGAACGGGAGACGTTACAATAGATCCGCAGGACCACCCATACGAGGCTCTTAAAGTCAGAAACGTCGTCATGGCAATAGGCTATGGGTTTTCTCCAGAAAATGCCATGAAGCTTCTTAACGATAACTATATCATGGAGGTTATTGATGTTAAGGACTTTACGAGAAAAAAGAGCAGAATGATAGAGTTAATGGGTAGAGTTATAGGAACTCGTGGAAGGGCTAGAAAGGAGCTTGAGGAGCTTACTGACACTAATATAAGCGTTTATGAGCACTACATAGCGATAATTGGCGAATATGAAAACGTGGACATTGCAAGAAGAGCCATAGAAATGTTGCTCAAGGGATCAATGCATCAGACAGTGTACAGGTTTATAAGGGAGGAAAGGAGAAGAAGAATGTACAGGGATGTTGGGATCTATGCATACTATGAGATGATAAATAAAGGCCCTTAGATAGGGGGTTAGACTATTAGTATGGGTTTGGGTAGACTATAGAGAAGAAAGATCTGATG
>QMTU01000201.1 GCA_003663585.1 Thermoplasmata archaeon | reverse complement strand
GCAAAGGACTTCTGGGAGGATATCGTTAATAAAAACAAACATCTTGTGCTCATTAAAGGCCCAACAAGGCTGTTTCATACACTTATTTATGCTGATCTTAGTATACCTAGGGCACAAAACGCCGATGAAGAAGTAAGCCTTCAGCTATTCAGAGAGCGCATTGAAAGCAAATTGTTATATCTCATATGTCTAAACAAGAAATGTGGATATGTCGAGGAGATAACACCTGCTGAGGCTATGAGATATTCCCGAAATCTTAGCGTGTGTCCTATATGTGGCTCTTCAAGAGGAATTTCAAAAATTAAGTTCTCAATTCTTACAGCTCATGAAAAGCAGATACGAGATCTTGAAGAGACCTCAAGGCTTCTCTCCCAATTTGGATATAAGGCCCTTCTTGCTATGGGAACAACAGGAGTGAGCGTAAAAACTGCTAAGAGAATCCTTAAGAAATTTGGATATAGTGAATACCTGCTGATGAAAGCTCTTAGAAAGGCATATTTAAACTACATCAGAACAAGGCATTTGTGGAAGATTTCCTAACTATTCCCAGAATCTTCTTTTTTGACTCTCTTTTATTGCGACAAATGCGTCATACATGCCCATAAAGAACATCACTATTGCAACAAGGACTAGTGGAATTGCTATTAAGCTAAGAAAGTAATATGGTTGCTCTACACCTTCTATCGTTAGCCTTAAAGAGCCTTCAGTGTGATTTATAGCATTCACTATGAGCCTTATCTCATCTGCCTCACTTAACAGGTCTGCATATCTTATTAAGTTCCGATAATAATCCTGTGATCCATTGTAGTTTACGTCTAATATTGCGCGTTCTCCTCCGCTTGTGATAATGTATACGACCAAGGTCCCACATCCTTTACTGATGTTTACGTAAAGATGAGCTCTTGAATAGACTGCTGTTATTGATGTTTTTATTGGAAGACTCACTGTCCCAAAATTCGATATATCAAACGTTCTTTCCTCGTTAATTCTTAGATCCTCTGTATAAAGTGAGGCATAAGATAACGTCATGGATAGGATCCCAAAGAGCAGTGCAAACATTAGCTTCCTATTTCCCTTAAGCATTATGAGTATGTTTTTCTTAAAAGACGACAAACACCGTCACCTAGTTTATATCTTCCTTATCATCTTTTTATCATTTGCTATTATTTCCACAAGAACTCTTCCCATAAGCAGTGAGTTCTCAACTTTCTTCCTTAATATTTCATCCACCTGAAAGACCCCTGCAAGGTTATTCATGTGTATCACTACCTTCAAGGGAACATCTGGATCGTCGTTTTCTTCTATTAAGACCTTATCAATAGAATAAGCTGATACAGAATGTATATCTATGGTATTAGGATCATGCTTAAGCCTACTACGCCCAGCTTCAATGTCTAACCCGTCAGCCATAGTAACTATACTTGCCTCCATTGTTATTGACTCCACAGCTTCGTCGTGGGAAAATATTGCGTCCAATGTCAAATATGTTAGGAGAAGATAATTCTCTCCGTTCACTAACTCTTTTGCGTACTCAAGAACTTTATCCTTTACTAAAACTACAGAGAACAGGTAATGATACTTTCTGTGAATGGCATTCCCAAGGTCATGAAGAAGGGATCCTATAGATATTATGAACTTACTCCACTGCTCGTTCCCTCCTAGCTCCTCTGCAGTCATTTTGTAGCCCTTTCTTTGAAGTATTCTGAATATTTCTAATGATCTTCTTGTAGTAAGAAGAGCGTGAATAATGCCATGATCATTATATTTATAGACCTTAAGAACAATCTTATTCATTACATTTATCAGAGGACGGAATTCTTCATACGCCTTTTTATATATCGAGAACACTCTGCTATCATTCATAAGTTCTCTAATTTCTCTTAATAGTTCCTCTTCAAAGTATGTCAAAATACATCACCTCCCACATGTTCATTATATTGACACAGAGAGGACTTCATCATCAGAAAGTATCATGCCGTACTCTTTTACGTACTCTATAAGGGCTTTATATACGGAATCTCTTGAGAGGGTCTCAACATTTCCTATAATTATTAGCTTCCTCTTAGCTCTAGTCAATGCAACATTTAAACGCCTATAATCTCTTAAAAAACCTATTTCTCCATGAGGATTACTCCTAACAAGAGATAATACTACAATTTCTTTTTCTCTCCCCTGAAACCCATCAATTGTGTTTATTTCAAGTCCTTTTACTCTTAGAAAACTTCTTAGCACATTCCGTTGGTCTTCATAGGGTGTTATGACTGCAATATCCTCAGGAGGGACTCCTAATTTTAATAAATTCGCAACGATTTCCGTGGCAACCCTTGCTTCTCTTATGTTTTCTCTTGAGGTACTTCCCCTTCTCTGATGCTCTGACCCTTTAACATCAACAAATATCACTGGAGTGTCATCATAAGGAGGCCTGAACGTAAAGTACTTATCGGACATTTTTATTCCTTGAACGCTTTTATCTGCTATCAACATGTTATTATAGAACATAGCACTTGAGAACTTCATTATGCTCTCGTTCATTCTATACTGAATTCTCAAAAGAGTGCTGTAGTTCTCACCATATATTCCCATTAGCCTCTCAAAG
>QMTU01000200.1 GCA_003663585.1 Thermoplasmata archaeon | reverse complement strand
GTTCATAAGCTGTACAAATTTCAGGACTATCGAGATTATAGATGATCTAGAGTCCGATCTAGGAGTTCCAGTAATAACGAGCAATCAGGCATCAATGTGGGCAGCTCTTAGGAAGCTTGGGATTAAAGAACACTACGCAATGTTTGGAAAACTACTCAAAGAGTGCCTCTAGACGTTTAATACTCTCCTCGCCCTAAAGGTCAGGATCTTCTTGCAGATATTCTATAAGACTATAGGGAAGGATATACAATCACTTCAGAGATCTTATTCTAACAATTGTTTAACTTTCTACAGCTTTAGCAAGAAAAGCTATCGTAAGTGCTTAAAGAAGAACACTTTAACCTGTTAGAGAACGGTAAAACGTTATCCTTTGAAAATTATGTTAATATTATTTATCAAAAATTTAATTAAGGTCTTGCCTCCAAAATATTGTAGTGTTTACAGCGTGCCCCATACTTCTCTTAGCTTTCATAAGGGGTGCTGGGCTTGGCGGTGTTCAATACTGACAGTGAGGCCAAGAGCGTTCAGAAGGATACAAGTATAAACCTTAAGGATCTTGTGTTGAAGCTCTCTAAAGAGGAAAGAGACCTTATTAGAGAGCTTGCAGTGTCATACTATGGAGATATACCAGAGCTCCCACAAATAGTATACGCCATAGAGGATCCCGCCCTTAGGATCTCCATCTCTAAGATGACATTTAACAGCATAGATGACATGGCATACTACCTTGCAGAGTACGCTGAGACGCAATATGGGATCCCCATAGGATTCACAGAGAACTTCTATAGGATAATACTTACGGTTCTGTTAAAGTCTAAAAAGTACACCTCAAAGTTCTGGCACATACTGGAGATAGGGCTTCTCCCTGAGGATCTCAGCATACTCCTTGGAAGGGATTTCTTCAAGAAGTTCAGCGTTATCCCAGATGATTTGACGGAGATACTTCACATAATAAACGAGAACAGGCTCATAGACTTTGATGGAAAGAACTTACTAAAGGCAACGATTTACCTCGCAGTTGGTGACTTTGAGAAGTTTAAGTCTGCCCTTAAGAGCATAGAGGGCTCCAGCTTTGAAAGCTACTCTGCCACAACGGCTCTTGCAATGCAGACCCTCGCTGCAATATATCTCAACTACATTCCCGAGATCTCATGCGAGCTTGAGGGGGCCCCATATAAAGCTCAAATTGTTGGTAGATCTTGGAAGGGAATTCTAGAGACCCTTAGAGATGGAGATCTCAGTGATGTAAGAGCATATAAAGAGATCCTTGAAGCAAAACCCTATGAGTTCATTCTTATAAGTCCTTGGGTATACACGCTAGCTACGGTATTTAAGGCAGTATGGCTTCTAAGAAACTCCTCTCATAACGCAGCAATAGGGATTCTCTCCAAACTGGATTCCCTCCTTCCAGAAAGACCATACTCTATAAAGACAGCAGTCCTCTTATTCCTGACGTTTCTTGCAAGGGAGTACTCAGAGGAGAGGGTGTTTTTCCACAAGTATTACAAACTGAAGTCACTTATAAGCAAGCTCATACCCTCTAGAGAACTCTATAATAAGCTCTCACTGATGTTTGCAGAAGTATTTTCTCTAGTAGACCCAGGTAGCATTAAGATCAATGGACTGGAAGGGTTAAGGATCCTAAAGGGCACGTTCTCAAACTCGACATCAATAAAGGATCTCAGAAGCGAGCTTATGTATATAGAGCTCCTTCGAAAGTTAAAGCTCTCAAGCCTTCTATATGAGAGCGGGGAGTTCATAGAGAGCCTAAGCCTTAGTGAGGAGATCATTGCAGAATCTGAAAAGCTAAGAATAGATCACATACTGGGCAGAGCACTTATAATAAACGCAAAGTCTAGGATAAAGCTCCTAGAGGAGGGCGCATATACGTCAATAAACGAAATAATAATGAAGATAAATGAGCTGAGTAACATAATAAAGAGGCTTGAAAAAGTATGTACAAGGGTTCAGAACATTCATCTAAAGAACGACATAGACAACGTTAAGAGACATATGAGCCTTATAATGGCGAAGTATCGTGATGTAATAAGCATGAAGAGAAAGTTTAAGGGAAGAAGAGAAATCATAGACAAGCTTCTTAAGGAATAATTATCTTTCCTCTGCCCAGAGACTTAGTCCCTTGACGCTGATGTTCCTCTCAAGAGGAGTCCCGGAGAGCTCTACTATAGTAACCTCTGCTACGAAGACCTCAGCTTCTATAAGATGCCCACCAAAGCATTTCCCTGTTCTGTCCCCTACGATTACGTGAACGTGAGGGAACGGTCTCCCATCCTTAATGCTTATGTTCCCCTGAGCAGATAAAAGCTCATAAGTGCCCTTAAGATCTATAGTTATATACCCTTCAGACTTCTCGTCAAAGTATCCAACTTTGGGATTTTTGATGCTTCCTATTGCAAACACAAGTCCCATCTTTACGTTGTTTTTCTCTGCATAGTCCCTGATATAGGAAAGGAGCTCAGATCCCATAGGAGCTCTAAAAACGTGAAAAGATCCTGCTGAATATTTCATGTTCTAGCACCCCACACTTATCCATACGTCATTTTAATAGGAGATTATAGTTTAATTAGTATGTTACTACTATTATCTC
>QMTU01000199.1 GCA_003663585.1 Thermoplasmata archaeon | reverse complement strand
TTTTCTTCCATTTATCACATCTAAGAACACTTTTGGTGCTGTTTTCTCTCCCTCTCCCTCATATAAAACGTCAATTCCGAACTCATGGAGCTTATTTCTTAACTGCCATGCTCCAGGACCGCCAACAATAATCTTGTATGAGTACTTGTTTTTCTTTCTTAGCTCATTAAGCTTTTTCATAAGACTTCTAAACTCATATTCAGTACAGGTAATGCCGCCACCAAAAATGGACCTTAGTGTCCAAGAAACTGGTGCCATGCCTAAAGGATCCACAACGTGTACACCAACTGCTTTAGTTTCCTTATCAATTACATACTCAAGGTGCTCTGGGGGTGTTATTATTACACTTTCTCTAGAAAATCCACTCCTCAGCAATGCTGCCTCTAGTTTACCTAAGCCATAGGGTGCTATTTTAGCCCTGTGCTCCTTATTAACTGGAACCTTAGGTGATAAAAATTTATATTGTATAATTTTTGGCACTAAACGGTAGGGTAAACATAAACCAAATCCTAAGAAGCTCATATCACTAAAATCTGTAAAGAGGGCTCTATCTGCTGTAAGAACAATCTCTGGCATGGTCATCGCCTAGTTATACCCTTATGTCAAAATTAGATATATCGTACTCTGATATAAATGTATATGTTACGCATGCCATGACAATAACAAGAAGGTCTAAAAGTTTATTTGGAGGCATTTACATAAAGAATAAGCATGAAAATCTCGGTATCAAGGGCATATTTGTGGTATTTTATGTATGCTCTCTTAATATTTTCAGTAGAAATATCCCACCTGTTAGAAAGCTCATATGCAGGGATAATGACTCTTCTGATAGCGTTATATGGTGCAGCCTCCCTTAGAAAACTGTTTTTAAGACTTTCAGCCGCTCTTAGAGAGGAGAACATTGTAAAAAACTACACATACTCATTTCTTCTAATATTTTCTGGCATTGTTCTAGGCTCTATAGGAATATCTATTGGCGTTTATGCAGGAAATATGCCTATAATACTGTTCTCTGTGATATTTTCGTATCTAATAGCGCTTTTAGGAACGTATCTCTTTCGTGAGTCATGTGCGATTATAACAAGGCTATGTGGTCTGTACAGTGTTGTAAGGCTGGGGAATGTATCACTAATAATAGCCCTAATATACCCAGTGTACTTTCTAATGGACATACCGTATTCCACACTGTTTTTATGTATATTATACGTAGCTCTAATGTTCTTTGCGTCAAGAGCATTAAAGGCAATAGAGAAAATCCTAGAGGAATCATCTAGGCAATATCTCTAAGAATGCGTCAAACGTTTTACCACCTATTGATGTACGAACATATATGGTGTCCCCATACAGCACTTTCTTTATCAGCTGCACTCTCCTTTCAGTCTCGATAATCACACTATGGGCTTCTTTCAAGGAGATGGATTTAAATCTAACTTTTCCTCCAGGCCTAACCTGAACTATTTTTGGAATATCAGGGGTTATAACTACGGCTATCCTAGCATAACCACCTGTAGTCTGTCTATCTGCAAGCATTATTATGGGCTGCCCATTTCCTGGAACCTGCACTGTTCCTAATGTCACAACGTCCGTGATAATATCAGGACCCTTATCAGAGTGCTCAATTCTTGGTCCCTTAAGCCTGTATCCCATTCTATCAGACTCAGGAGTGACTGTATACTCTGATGAAAGAAATGTGTTAATCCCATTCTCTGTAAAGTGATCGTCATCAGGGCCTAAAAGCACCCTTACCTCGACGTTGTTAGAGTACCTAGGAATAAGGCCTCTTGGAATATAGTCAAGCTTCGGGAGAGAGTACCTTGATCCAATGGGTATCTTATCTCCTGACTTTAACTTATCACCAATTTTTGCTCTTAAATACGTAGACCTGCTGCCCAAAATGGGCTCAATGTCAATTCCTCCTGAGACCGCTATGTATCCATAGGAGCCAGACTTAAGAGATCCAACGTCAAGAACGTCACCGGGAGAGACTTTATATCTTCTCCAGGGGGAAATTTTCTTGCCATTCAGCTTGGGCTCACAGTCTCCTGCAACTGCAAGATATGTAGTTTTGTGAAACTTTAGCGTTGGTCCTTTAATGTAGAACTCTATCAACGCACTATCTTCTGAGTTTCCCACTAATAAATTTATGATTCTCGCTGAGAAGAAATCCATAGCTCCAGAAACTGAAATACCATACTTCTGATAGCCTATTCTCCCAAGATCCTGTACTGTTGAGAAAAGTCCTGGATTCAAGACTTCTATCATTTAGACTCCTCCTTTAGTATCCTGTAGAATTCCTCTTTATCTATAGGTACAAATTTCACGAGATCTCCTGGGAGTAAAAGTGTTGGTGGATCCTTCTTAGGATCGAATAGTTTAAGTGGTGTTCTTCCTATGAGCCTCCATCCTCCAGGGCTCTCTATTGGATAAATCCCTGTCTGTTTTCCTGCTATCCCTACAGATCCTGCTGGAACCTTTTTTCTTGGGGTCTCAAGCCTTGGAGCTGCAATTCTCTCGTCCAGTCCGCCCATATATGCGAATCCTGGTGTGAACCCAAGCATGTACACCCTATAGGTTGGCTTTGAGTGGATCTCTATGACGTCATCCTCCGTGAGTCCATTATAC
>QMTU01000198.1 GCA_003663585.1 Thermoplasmata archaeon | reverse complement strand
GTAGTATATAAGGACGTTTCTCAAGAAAATTATGTCAAAGTACTCTGCAGGGTAGCTCGCGTTAAATATGTTTTCATATTTAAATATCGTAAGCCTAGCAACGTCCTCGTTTATCCTTACATAATCCTCAGAGACCATATGAAAATATTTTTTATATTTTTCAGGCACATTTTGTGTAGCCTTTATGGGATATATCCCAGAGTGAGCTATTCTAAGAGCGCTTGTGCTTATATCTGATCCTATTATCGTAGCCTTATAAGGGTTCTCCCCTTTAGATCTTAAGTAATCGTATACTATCATGGCTATGGAATACGTTTCCTCTCCAGTAGCACAGCCAGCACTCCACACCTTAATAGCACCATGAGTTTTACTGTATATCATAGGTATAACATGATTCTCAACTACTTTAAACACGTCTAGATCCCTGAAGAACTCTGTAACATTTATCATCAGCAGACTTACGACCTTTTCATACTCGCTTTTTATGTTTTCAAGGGCATATCTGCAGTACTCTTCCGTAGACATTCCAAGTTCTATTGCTCTGAAGAGAAGCCTTCTCTTAACAAATGAGTCTCTAAACTTTGAGAGTATATTTCTCGAGTCTACTTTTCTAAGCTCATAAAGTACTCTATCAAGATCTAGACCCTGATCCCCCATTGTCATCTATAGCTGCACCTCGTAACTTAGCTGATCAGGTAAGCATGATTGTGTCTTAATTATATCGTCCTTTTACTCTAAAAACACGCAGAAGAATAAGTTGCTTGTCTCTCATAGTCAACTGCAAACGATCACTCCCTGTATGTTAGTAACGTCAGACTCTGCCGGAATCATCATTGCCACAGGGGGCTCAGAGATCACCTCCCTCATCCTCCTAAACTAATATTCCCGGGGGCCATATAAAATGGTTATTCCTCAATACTACACTTCTTTACAGGCACCTGAATCTCAGTAACATACTCATTTGGATTGCTTGTCTCGAAGAAATCTACAACGTAAACTATCCTATAGCTCTCTGAAAACTCAATCTTTTTTCTTTTGAGGATCTCATATAGGAGCCTTATCTTTTCCTCGAGACCGTCATATCTTCCTCTATGGACAACATAGGCAACATATTCGCTAGATATTTCTTTTACCTTTACATCTTCGTCTTCTTCAGGATATTCTCCCTCAAGCAGAGGTATGCATGCTTCTACGTCTACTTTATCCCCTAGATCCTTATGAACTATAACAAAGTGAGGATCTCCTATACCAACTATTCTATCAAAAGCCCAACATAGAAGATCATCAAGAAGATCTAAAATTTTATTCTTTGGAATGATTTTCCTTGAGCTTATAACTCTTATAGGCCCTGTCTCCTTAAACTCAACCTTAAGCTGCCTCATAAATGTTCACCACACATTAGATGAAACAATACTTAAGAATCGTAAATCATTTTTAAAGCTTCTTTAAGATTGTCTAATTGCTATTTATCCCCCTATCTCTAAGCGTTTTGAGAGGTATTATCCACTCAAGTGTGAAAAGCAAAGTTTTAAATTGATTTTTGCCTGTGTTATTTATGAGACTGCCCCCGACTAGCGTCCGTAACATTAAGAAATACCTTTCAGTGCGTAAGAATACTCGATGTTTAAATAATATGTATGTATTAGAAAAACCTATTCTTGGAATTAGGGCTCTATGATGAGACCTGGGGTATCTGAAAGGATGATGAGCGCTGGAGAATCTGAGAGAGCTCTTGAAAGAGAGCTTGTCAGTGCAGGTGACTTTGTGAGGACAAATGTTAAAAGAGTGCCTATTGGAGTAAGATCCATAGATGATATGCTTGGGGGAGGGATAGAAGTCGGAATTATAACGGAAATTTATGGAGAGGGAGGGGCCGGTAAAACAAACTTAGCACTTATGCTTGCAAAAACAACGATAACGTCCAAAGGAATATGTGTGTATATAGACTCTGAGGGCCTGTCTCCAGAAAGGCTTTCTCAGATTTTTAATGATGTAGATCCACATCTTTTAGACAATATGATAATTGCTAAAGCTAACACTATTGAAGAGCTTCATAATAGGGTTATTCATAGTTTAAAAATTCTTAAAGATGCGGAAGGCATAAAGACGCTAATAATAGACTCTTACGGCATGATATATAGAAAAGAAATGGGCTACCAAAGGTCCCCACAGGATATCCTCAGAAAGTCATACCCTCTTTTTAACACCATACTTAAAAATGCAGAAAACCTAGAAATTGCCGTTCTTATAACGAATCAAGTATATACGGATATAGCTTCGGACTCATCAAGTAATATACTCAGCCTTGGTGGAAAAGTTCTTGATCACATCGCAAGAACTAGGATAGAAATTAGAAGACTTGAAGCATACCCTGGATACAGGGTTGCTTTTTTGGTTAAGCATAGATCCAGGCCTGAAAGCCTTAAAGCATATTTTAAAATTGTTGAAAATGGTGTAGAAAGCGTCTACCCAGAGGACCTAATTGAAATGTTATAAAACTAGTTTTTAGCAACAATAGAAACCCACATAGCCTCAATAAACTAAATTTATCTTCTCAAACTTCTGCAGTTCTTTCCTAATAATCAGCACAAATTTGCATTTATAGTTAAAATATCTATTGTTGCT
>QMTU01000197.1 GCA_003663585.1 Thermoplasmata archaeon | reverse complement strand
CTTTAGGATTCTTACTGTAGCGAAAGCTTTGAAGAATTTAAGGGTTTCAGACATAGCGATGTTCGCCAGTGAGGTCGTTAAGGACACCTCAACGTCCACAAGCATGGAGTCCCTCGCGGACGTCTGAGAAAATAAGGCCTCAGAGCTAGGCTGTTATGTGGGATATGCTCGATTTCGCCCCTATCAGAGGATATATAAGTTTGAAGTGCTCACAAATGGCAATCCCTTTGACGAGCTTATGAGCTGGCTATATGCTGTGAGCGTCTCAGGATATCCACAGCATCTTAGCCTTGCGGATGCAAACGCACATAGAACCAAGCAGGCAATGGGAGTGCTATATGGATCACTCGTGGACTTCATCAAAAAGTACTCAAAGCATCACAAGATAATAATAAGACAGATTATGGAGCCACATCGTGGACACCTTCCCTCCCGTGGAGGGAGCTTCATAGGTTAGGGGGATATAGTATGAAGGCAGAGGATCTGCTTGAGATTATAAAGTCCAGAAGGAGCATTAGGAGATACAAGAGCTTGCCAGTTGAGGAGGAAAAATTAAGGCTCATATTAGAGGCCGCTAGGTGGGCACCATCAGCAGGAAATTTACAGCCTTGGCACTTTCTCATAGTGAGAGACAAAAGGCTTAGAGAAATGCTTGCAGAGGCTGCTTATGGTCAGACCTGGATGGTGGAGGCCCCTGTACATATAGTCGTGCTCGCTGATCCCGAGAGATCTGGCTATAGGTACGGTGATAGAGGAAGGGCCCTTTACTGCATACAGGACACTGCCCTAGCAATCCAGAATATTATGCTCATGGCGCACGCCTTAGGGCTTGGGACGTGTTTTGTAGGAGCCTTTGACGAGAGAAGTGTCTCCAAAATACTGTGCATACCTAAGGGATTGAGGCCAGTTGCCATAATAACTATTGGATACCCAGCGGAGTCTCCAGAACCTAGGCCTAGAAGGCCCTTAGACGACATAGTTAGCAGAGAGAGCTTCTGCTAAAACAGTATTACATAGTCTATGCCTAAGTCTTTTGCAAGTTCCTCTATTTCCTTTTTTATAGTGTTATAATAGCCAGAAGCAATCATCGTCTTGTAAAAGTCTACAAGAGATGATGGAAGTTTCCTCTCCATGTTATACCACATGTATGGTTTTACGTTAAGCCTATCAAAGTAGTAGAGGTCTGCGTGTTCAAGCGTTAGCTCTACGATTTTTGCTATATCTCTAATCTTAGTTCCTGGCATTATAGGACCAATAAACACAAATGTTTTAATCCCCTCCTCCTTTATCCTTCGGAGTGCAGACACCCTAGCAGCAGTTGAAGGGGCTCCTGGCTCTAGGAAATTTCTAAGCCTTTCATCTGCTGTTATTATAGTAAATCCAACGGTAACACTTGACATCCTAGAAAGAATATCAAGATCACGGGTTACTAGGGCGGACTTCGTCTGAACAATTACTGGCCAGTCATACTCCGCTATCGTCTCAAGTATTTCCCTTGTAGTTCTTCTAGTGTTCTCAAGAGGTTGATACGGATCAGTAAGCGATGAGAGATATATGCTTCCTGGATCCTTGTACTTCATCTCAGCTCTCAATAATGCTGGAGCGTTCTTCTTTATGTACACATATGTCCCCCATGGATCTCTTATGCCGTAGATTCTCCTAGTGTAGTAGTACGCGTAGCAGTATGCACATGCATGAGAGCATCCAATGTACGGATTAATTGTGTAGTCTGCTATTTGACTTGATCCTAGTATCGTTCTCACGACAATCTCTTGGATCTTCATTTGCGTCACCAGGGTATGTTAAGTATAAATATATGGACGTCTAGAGTTTAAAATAGTGGCTAATTCATGAGAAGCTCTTCGGTGTGTACTCCATGAAAAAGCTGATATTCGTCACTCCCAAGAGCTATGAGATAAAGAGAGTGGATATAGTAGATATAAGCAATTATATATACAGAAAGATCTCAGAGATAGCTCCAAGAGTCTTAAAGACCGAGATTTTTGGATCCAGCCCCCCAGAGGTGTTCATAGGAAGGATAGGCTACCCTCGTGTGTACATAGGTCCACTAGTGCCTCCTGAGGTGGGAAGCACAGAATCTCTAGGTCTTACAGAGCTGTGGTTTGGTAAGCCGTTAGAGGAAATAATAAGCATGAGACTCAGCATGGTAAGAGGAAAGTCCTTAACAGATGTTAAGAACCTTGAAAACAAGATCATTCTTGAGCTTCATGATATGCTCCTCTCAAGAAGGGCCGTGGACACGGAGATTAAGTTCTCAAAAGCGCCTAGAGGTGTCCTGTTCTCGTTCGACTCTCAGCCCTTTGGGCCCTCTGCTCCAATAGAGAAGTTTAAAATTTATCCTAGCTCGTCTGACCACTTGTTAGAGAGGACATACTATGACACTGACTTAAATGCAGGAAGTGCAGTTCTTCAGCTTTACTTCTCAGGAGAGCCTGTTTCTAGGATACAACAAGCCCTAAGCGCTGGAATGCTTGGAACTAGTAGATATAGAAGGCTTGTTCCAACTAGGTGGTCAATAACTGCTGTAGATGACATAATATCAAAGCATCTTCTAAATCACGTAAGACAGTTTCCCGTTATTAGCGAGTACGAGGCCTATTATCTTGAGT
>QMTU01000196.1 GCA_003663585.1 Thermoplasmata archaeon | reverse complement strand
TTATTGTTCTATTAGAATTAAAAGCTAAGATTTGTTCTTCACTTTTGAGTTAGTATTTTACCTCCTAAGGGATGATGTCTTCTCAACGTGGTTTTATAAACGAAGAATATCAACAGGGAGTTAAATATAACAAACTTTGATAATCTAAATAAGACGTCATGTTAACACAGTTGACCAGGTGATATGCTATGGATGGTCTTTCAGGATTTTTTAGTGCTCTATTATTTTGGCTGCTATTTCTATACTTGTTCTTAGCACCTCAGCTTCAGCATAGGGCTTTACAAGTTGCTAGAGAAAGAATTTTAGAGAGACTTGCTGACACCAGAGGCAGTACTGTGATAACGTTGATACACAGACAAGAAAGCGTAGGTTTTTTGGGAATCCCTCTCTACAGGTATATCTCAATAGAGGACTCAGAGGAGGTTCTTAGAGCAATTAGGGCTGCACCAAAGGATAAGCCAATAGATCTCATAATACATACCCCTGGAGGCCTAGTGTTAGCAGCATCTCAAATAGCTATGGCCTTAAAGCAACATCCTGAAGAGACGAGAGTAATAATACCGCATTATGCCATGAGCGGTGGCACTTTAATTGCTCTGGCAGCTGATAAGATAATAATGGATCCAAATGCAGTTTTGGGACCTGTTGATCCACAAATAGGAGAGTTTCCAGCTCCAAGCATATTAAGGGCTGTGGAGATGAAAGGAAAGGAGAAAGTAGATGATAAAACGCTAATACTCTATGACGTGTCATTAAAAGCAATAAATCAGGTTAAGAGTCTAGTATATGAACTCTTAAAGGACAAACTCGGAGATGAGAAGGCTAAAGAGGTAGCGGAGATATTAACGTCTGGAAAGTGGACGCATGATTACCCAATAACAGTGGAAGAGGCGAGGAGCTTAGGACTTCCTGTAAGCACAGACGTTCCTCCAGAGGTATACGAGCTCATGGAGCTCTATAAGCAGCCAGTAAGGTATAGGCCTGAGAGCGTGGAATTCGTTCCTCCAAGAGCTACGAGGACTAGAGAGACTAGATAATAATCAAAAAGCGAGCCTTGTCTTTTAGGTCAGGATCTTTTCTCTGGTCTCCTCTATTATTAATTTGTCGCTAAAAGCTTTTGATTAGATCTCTTAAGGAAGGACTTTGATCTCAGCTTTGAGAGGACGTTAGACGATCGTAAACTATCATCACTACAGATGAAGCTATGAAGAGGAGTAAGCTGACAAGGTATGGAAGAGTTGGCATTATTGAGGCTAATAATCCAGCAAGTGCTGGAGACACTATGGCTATAATTTTCCTATAGCTTGCTAGAGCAGATAGTACTGTACTTGCCTTATCGCCTGGAATTCTTCCAAATACCCATGATCTATAAAATGGAAACGCTAACGTATCCCCAAATCTCGATACTGCATACGCAATTACTGCTATGTATAACGAAGGTCCTAAGAACATAATTAAAGCCCAAAGTGAAATGAGAGAATATCCTATACCAATAGCAAGAAACCTCCTTTCTTTACTTATCCTCTCAGACATGTATGTTGCAGCTATTGCTCCTATAGATATAGCACCTTCTATTATCATGACTTCAAAGAGCGTTTTTCCTAGAACGTTTATGACATAATTTAGAAGGACAATTTCAGGAGCCATAGACCACGCTAACGTTGTCAGCGCCTCCATTAGAAGTATTAACCTGAACTCTCTGTCAACTCTGAACTCGAATTTTTCAACATCTACTCGTTCTTTTGCATCCATTCTTGGCAGTGAGAGCGCTAAGTATGCCATTGTCACTAGGGAGGACGCTCCAAAAAAGAAAAACGCTAACCTGTAGTCCTTTGGTGATGTGAAAACGTAGCCAAAGATGTAGCCGAGGACTAGGAATCCAAATAACTGACTTAACTCAGGAAGTCGCACGTGCCAAGCGAACACTTCTTCCATCCTGTCCTTAGGATATAACAGTCTTTCAGCAGCTTGATATAGGGGATAAAACATTGAAGATACGTCATCTATTACAAGCCCAATAAGAAGCATGATAGGCGCTATTGGCCCATAGGCAAGCCCATAGAAAATGCAGGACGTACCCTCTAAGGCATCTATTAAAATAAGGCCATGTTTTATGGGAACCCTTTCAAAAATTCTCCCAATAACGTATGTGACTGGGATGGAGAGTATTTCAACAGCAGTGAATATTACTCCAATTTCTAGCACATTATAACCTGTCATGTACATATAAAGAGGGACCATGTACCACGTTATGAGCAGGGGAGACACGATCACGTGGTATAAAATGTAAGCTCTTGCATGCCTTGGAATGTCCCTCCATTTCATTGTGCCTCCCTCTTTCTTATTGCTAAAAGTGCTACCAACGTAGAGCATATCACAATAGCTGTAAGAGCTCCTAGAAGAATCTCCCGAGGAAATTCTACATAGATCTCCATAGTGCAGGTAGAGCTAAGCCCTGATGAGTCATATACGGTGAGTGTAACCTTGTACCTTCCAGGGAGGGTGTAGGTGTGTGTCACTATTCTTCCAGTAGCTGTATGTCCATCTCCAAAGTTCCACTCATACTTCACTATGGGAGACACCACCCCAAATGACTTAGACGCGTTGAACGTAACCTCTTGGAAAATGTGTACACTT
>QMTU01000195.1 GCA_003663585.1 Thermoplasmata archaeon | reverse complement strand
GGGTGAGCACTACGCGGAGGTTGATACATTCCCAGTTCTTTATGGAACAGGGTATGTAAGGGTTGAAAGTGTATCACAGGAGAGCTGGTACGTCATTGTTGGAAACATTACGAGAATATCCACTCCTTCAGGATTTGCGGAGTCTAGGATAATGATTGTAGGCACTCCCTTGGGCGCTATCCTAAATTATCCTGAACGCAAGGACTTCCTCTCAAGAATTATCACCTGGTTCTTCCCAAGAGAATATGACATTACACTTAATATGATCTGGTTGAACATTGCATATAGTCAGCCAATATTTGCTTTTGAGATGCCAGTATACTTAGCGAATATGGGGTCAAAAGGAACTAACGTTATAGTCTCTATTAGTCTCGTAGAGAGAAGTACAGAAATGCCTATATACCAAGAAAGCGACATAGAGTACCTGCCACCGTATGGAACAACGCTTAAGTATTTCTCTCTTGAGAAGGTAGTTACAGGAACTGGAATAGCATACGAGTTCGCTAGTAATGACATACTCTTTGTCGTAACCGCGAAGCCAATATTAACAGAGGAGGCTAAGGAAGCTTACACAAGAGACAACGTATATATAATGCCCTTCTTCAATGATGCAGAAGCTGATCTTGAGGACGATGATCAAGCTAACTATATTTTAGATGGTGTTTCTGGAGGTATTACTGAAGAGAGTCCATACGTCTTTAAAGCAATATCCTCGGACACAAGAGGAGATTATTGGGCTGCCACTTATTCCTATTATTATGGAAGTGATATCTTTACTCTTAGCGAGCCATTATTTAGTAGTGCTAGCAATGAGCATCATTTATTGTTCTTCTCAAATGATGGTGATACAATAATGTCGTTAGATCTTTCTGAAGCAAGATTTGGATTTATACAGACTCTAGAATATACCCTTTCAACAAGGGCTAAGTTTAGTGGGATGTCCATACTTGATGGCATAGACGGGACAATGGCAGGAGTCGTAGTCACAGATCAAGTTGGCTCAAACGTTCAGCTGAACTTTTACTATGATCGTGCACCGTTTGTTGGTGGGGTATACGGTGTTCGCTTAGGATCTGGAGACACTAGTAATGACGTTTATTATTCAAATATACTCTGGTCAGGAAGAGCAGTAGTGTTCTACGATCTCACCCCATTCTTACATACTAAAAATAAAGGATCTTTGTACTTTTACTTTGATTTCTTCTGGATTGATAGCAGCAATAATAACAGTGATAGGTGGGATCTTGATAATATTGCGTTAATTTGCAGACCAGAGAATCCTGACAAATACCTTATATAAGCCCATTCTCTCTTTTAAAAATATTTTATGGTGTAAGAATAAGAGGTACTGGGGCCCTCTTTATAACTTCTTCCTCAAGTCTTCCTATGGACCATGATGGGACTATGTATCTAAGTTTATAAGCGATTCCAGGCCTTGCTCTGGTCGCTACTATTAGGTCAGAGTCCTCTGCCATCTCTAAGATCTTTTCAGGAGTTCTCTCTGTAGTTTCCATGATCTCTACATTTACCTCGAACTTCTTGGCTATGTCCTTCGCATCTTCGACATACCACTCATGTCCTTCTACCATTTTCAGGATCTTAACCTTAGCATGGAGCTGTTTGGCTAATTTTATAGAGAATACTGTTGCCACAAATCCTGCCCTTGTGCACGTCGTTGGATTTAAGATCACTCTTACAGATTCTCTAAAGTAGGCCTTTGGCGTATATATAAATAGGGGTATAGTAGACCTCGCTATTACGCCCCTTGCAGTTGAGCTTAGTCTTAACTCATGCTTCCTAAGAAGCGTTGTAGGTATTACTATCATGTCTATAGCTTTTTCTCTTGCGTATTTAAGTATCTCCTTATGGGATATTCCCAGCGTCTTATATGTAGTTACATCATCTATTCCATGCTTATAAAACTCCTTTACCATCTCATTCATGGCCTTATCTGCTATCCTCTCTAGTTCCCTTATGTACATGTCGTTATACGTAGTCACGGCGGCGGGAGTCTTGACAACTTCTATAATGTGATACTCAGCGAACGGAAACCACGATGTTATAGTGTGAATAGCGTCCCTAATCCTTGGATTTGTTGTAGCTATGAAGAGGATACGATTTATCATCCCTCTTCACACACCTTTAGGCGTAACGTAGGAGATAGAGAGATGACAGTATTCCACTTAATATTATTAGCACAGTACCATACTTTAAGTATTCTTTCCAAGTTATGTGACAGCCGTGCCTGTCAGCTATGCTCAGTAAAACTACGTTTGCGCTCGCTCCTACTGGCGTGAGGTTTCCACCAAAGCATCCTCCAAGGGATAGAGCCCATACTAACATTGCATTGTGAAGTCCAAATGTTGCATTTAGAGTTTTTATTACCGGAATCATAGTAGCAACGTACGGAATGTTATCTATAAACCCGGAAAGCAACATTGAGATCCAAAGGATTACAACAGCAAGAATGTACGGTGATGCTGAGATGTCAGCGAGAGACTTTGCTATGAAGTTTATCACCCCAAGCTCTGAAACTCCTCCAACAACTATGAACAGCATCATAAAGAACACTATTGTTGTCCAGTCAACAGATGTAATTACTTCTGTGATACTAACTCTAGATACTAGAAGGAGTATTGACGCT
>QMTU01000194.1 GCA_003663585.1 Thermoplasmata archaeon | reverse complement strand
TAGCATAACAATAAGGACTCCTGATTATGGCATATCAGTAGCTAAGGTTATTAAGGTAAATCCAGGGCCTCCATATAAGATTACCATAAAGGCTCCAAGCGAGGTAGCTCTTGGAGAGACGTTTATTGCAGAGATAACAGTTTATGACATGTATGGTAATCCAGTGCTTCCAGGATATGAGCTTAATGTGTATATAAACGATAATCTTGTCAAGACGATATCGACAGGCACTGGTGGGAAGGCGTTCTTCCAGTACAAGTTTACAACCTTTGGAACGTTTACTGTGCGCGTTGAGTGGAAAGAGGATCCAACGGTATATGATGTCACTGTGGTATCTGTTGTCTCAGGAGTTCCAGCAACGATAAGAATAGAGCGCATAACCTCAGAGATAAAGGCTGGCCAGTACCTTGAGGCAACTATTGCGGTCTATGATAAATACAACAACCCCGCGCCAGGCGTGAACCTGGACGTTTACATTGACGGTGTGGCCATCGGAACGTTTACGACAGATACAGATGGAAAAATAAACCTAAAGGTTCAAATGACAAAGGCAGGAACGCATACGTTGAAGGTTGTGATCACAGGAATGCCGTCTGTGTATAAGGAAGCGACGTTTACCGTAAAGCCCTCTGACCAGATAAAGCTCTCCGTAACCTTGAGTAAGAAGGAGCTCACGGCAGGAGAGACCCTTACAATTACCATGATGATAACGGACATATACGGAAACCCTGTGAGTAAGAGCCTTAAGGTAACTGTCGGTGAGTCTTCAGAGTATGTGCTTGTCTCCTCAGAGCCCACTAAGTACTCTGTTGTGGTAACTAAGGCAGGGGATATACCAGTCAGGGTTGAGTACAACGGTAAAGTATTGTTCGAGGACAAGATTAAGGTATATCCTGGAGAGCCAAGCCAGATAGTATCTAACGCGAGCATAACAGTGAGAGCAGGAGAGCAGTTTACTCTTATTGCTCAAGTTCTAGATGCCTATGGAAATCCTGTTCCGGGGGTTTCGCTCACTATTAGGGATATAAGTGGAGTAGCTCCCTCGTATATAAAGACCGTAGTGACTAATGACAATGGAGTGGCCACGCTTAAAGATTCATTAACGCTAGCTAAGAGCTATAAGCTTGAGATTTTTGTCACTGACAAGCCAAGCGTGAAGTTCATAGTGGATCTCACAGTAACGCCAGCCTCTGTAACGAAGGTCATGTATGTAGGTCCTGACGTGATATACGCAGGAGAGTACACCAGCGTAGTTCTCATGGCACTCGATGGATACGCTAACCCAGTTTATAACGCTGAGTACTCTATCGAAGCTCCTAATGGTCTTACTGTGAAGCAGACTCTTACTAGGACGACAGGCAATGGTAGTATACTCTTCACGGTGTACACTGAAAAGGCTGGAGATTACACGCTTAAGGTCAAGTTCCCATCGTACAACAAGACGTTTGAGGTGAAGATAACAGTAACGCCATCTCTTGATAGGACTATAATCCTAAAGCTCGATAAGACCAGGGTGAAGCCCGGAGAGGATATAACAGTTACATTCACGATAAAGGATAAGTTTGGAAATCCAATAGTGGATGAGCTTCCTAAGATACGTATAAGAGGTCTTCAGGCGTTCATTAAGACATTCTTACCAACGGATGCCACAGGAACGGGAATCTTAGTCTTCACTCCTCAGGAAAGAGGGTTTGGAAAGGTTTGGGCAGAGTACATGGGTAAACAGACAGAGCCCATAGAGTTTATCTCAGGCAACCCGACACTTCTTAAGATAGTAAGCTTTGCAAAGACGTACTGGTATGTGCTGCTTATAGTTGCGATCATAGCAGTCATTGCAGGGCTGTTCATAGCTTATCTAAGGACAATAGGAAGAATGAGGCGAATGATATAACCTACTTCAGCTTTTCTACCTTTATTCCCTTTTCTTCGAGCGCTCTGTAGAGCTCTAGGTATTTCTCATTAGAGCCTTTCCAATGAAATCCCACAGAGCTTGCTTCTGGAGTCATTTGAAGTGCCATTAGGACAGATTCTAGAGACATATAATGTTCTGGAACCATATGTCCGAAGTTATATCCCTCTAGTGCATAACTGCTAAATCTAGGAGCATAATGTCCTCCCCCAACCCCTACAATTGGCCTTTTCCTTGAGTGCTCTTTGTCAAGGTATCTCTCGAGTGAGTTAACTACTGCAGATGCAACAGCACTTCCTGCATCAGGATATCTCCATGATGCCTCGTTGCTCCCTATCTCAACGAAAAACGCCCTTGAGGAGAGATATGGTCCATGATGTGTGACCTCATATGAGTACTTATAGTCCAGGTCCTTTGAAGCCTCGTACAGGCATCTAAGCGTTTCACTCATTAAATAGGGTTCAGCGGGGACAAGAGTTTTTGGTAGGCCTCCATAGGTGTTCTCTCTAAAGTTCCCTATGGGATGAACCGTTAGCGTTCTTATACCTGTAGCACTTGAATGTCTCGAGAGGAATATTATAATTTTAGGTCTTATTCCAAGGGCCCTTGAGAGATCGCTGTCTAACCTGTCGTAAAATATGTGTTCTTTCTCTATAAAAACCATTTAGACGTCTTCAAAGAGGTTATACACGGGATTTCCTAGAAACTCACTAATCTTTCTAGGATTTAGCAAGTC
>QMTU01000193.1 GCA_003663585.1 Thermoplasmata archaeon | reverse complement strand
CCCCTCAGACAGTCATTATGGAGAAGTTCGCCGAGTACGTTGCAGATGGTGTTGTGGACACTGTCCTGATTACTGTAGAATCAGAACATAGTGCACTTTCAGCCTGTGTTGGAGCATCGGCTGCTGGAGCACGAGTTATGACAGCAACGGCATCACAGGGTCTTGCCCTGATGTGGGAGATACTTTACATAGCGTCATCTCTCAGGCTGCCCATAGTGATGCCCGTCGTGACTAGGGCTCTAAGCGCTCCGATAAACATTCACTGTGACCACTCGGATATCATGGGAACGAGGGACTCAGGGTGGATAATATTATTCTCAAAGAACGTTCAAGAGGCATATGATAACACAATTCAGGCAATACGCATAGCAGAACATCCAGACGTGTCATTACCTGTGATGGTAGGTCTTGATGGATTCATAACAAGCCATGCTATGGAGACCCTCGAGGTGTTGGATGACGATGCTGTGAAAAAGTTCATTGGCGAGAAGAGAACACCAAAGTACACACTTCTAAACACTGAGGAACCTATAACTATAGGTCCACTAGCGCTTCCAGATGCCTACTTTGAGTTCAAGAGGCAGCAAGTGGAGGCCATGCAGAACGCAGTAAGGGCAATAGAAGAAGTCGCTAAGGAGTACGAAAAGCTTACTGGGAGATCATACGGATTCTTTGATGCTTATAAGGTTAATGACGCGGACTATGTGGTTATAAGCGCTGGGTCAACTGCAGATAGCATTACTGAAGTGGTGGACGAGCTAAGGTCTGAGGGCAAGAAGGTGGGATCAATAGGTATTAGAGTTTTCAGGCCATTCCATGCAGAACTACTGCTAGAGCTTCTTGCTGGAAAGAAGGGAGTAGCGGTTTTAGACAGGTCAATATCCTTTGGAGCACATTCATCGGGAGCAGGTCCTATCTTCATGGAGGTAAGATCAGCGCTTTATGACTATGAAGAAAGGCCAAGAATAATCACTAATTACATATATGGCCTTGGAGGAAGAGATATACTCCCAGAGCACGTAAAGCACGTGTTTAATGAACTTGAGAAGTTCTACTCTGAGGGTAGAGCGCCAATAGTTGCTGGATATTTGGGACTTAGAGAATGAGGTGTTAAGTATGGTCAAGCCAGTAAATCTCAAACAGATTAGCGCACAAAAAGAGCTTCTTAGTCCGGGTCACAGGCTGTGTGCTGGATGTGTTGCTGCAATTATTGCAAGACAAGTGCTACACGCAGCACAGCTTACCGGCTATGACTTCGTGGTTATAAACGCAACAGGATGTCTTGAGGTTGCCACCACGATATACCCATATACTGCCTGGCGCGTTCCGTGGATGCACAATGCGTTTGAGAACGCAGCCTCCACGGGAAGTGGCGTAGAAGCCGCTATAAGGGCTCTTAAGAGGAAGGGGATACTGAAGAAAGACATTAAGGTAATAATATTCGGCGGAGATGGTGGCACTTACGATATAGGATTCCAAGCTCTCTCCGGAGCCATAGAGAGAGGACATGATTTCCTCTACATATGTTATAACAACGAGGCTTACATGAACACTGGAATACAGCGCTCAGGAGCAACCCCTCTAGGAGCCTGGACCACTACAAGCCCTGTTGGTAAGGCAAAGCCAGGAAAGACGGAACACAGAAAGGATCTACCTCTAATAATAGCTGCTCATGGGGCAGCATATACTGCAACTGCAAATCCCGCGTTCTTCATGGATCTTATGACAAAGGTTCAGAAGGGGATAGAAATCGAGGGACCTGCGTACATAGAGATGTACTCTGACTGTAATAGAGGCTGGAGGCATGATACTGGGGTGGGCATAAAGGTTGCAAAGATGGCCACCGAGACCAGGATATGGCCACTTTACGAGGTTGAGGGGAAGTTCAGAAACTTCAAGATAAACTACAAGCCTAGCAAAAAGGTTCCTGTTGAGGAGTGGATAAAGCTACAGGGACGCTTCAGGCATCTATTCAAGGAGGAGAACAGGTGGATCATAGAGGAGATACAGAGAGCTGTAGATGAAAACTGGGAAAGACTACTGAAACTAGAGGAAACATTTGGCAAGAAGTAAGCTCTCTTTATCTAATCTTATTTTTTTATTATTTAAAATTGTTATTCCTTACAACATTTTATTATTTTATTCTCAAGTTCCCATCATCATTCGGCAAGCGCTTTCCCATACACGCAGTCGCATATGATCTGTTCTCAAATCACAAACAAGCAATTTAATGATGTTAATAGTAAATATATTTACCACTAGGTCCTTACTGATACTGGGCACGTTTACTTAGAAATGTCAATAATCTGCAATATTACCTCATATGACTAAAGGAGATGATCTCTCTACAAGACCTCACGAACGATTTATCACTTAGTTAGGAGGTCTTTTAATGACACTGGGAGTGAATGATGTTCTTAAGAGAATATACGAGGAAGAAGAGAAGGCAAGAGCTTTAATAAATCAGGCAAAAGAAGAAGCTCAGAAGATTATTGAAAGCGTTATGCAGGAGCTTCAAGAGGAAAAGAAAAAGTATGAAAGAGAACTAGAGGAGGAATATAAGAAGATCGTTGAGAAAAGAGTTCAGGAAGCGGAGAAAGTAGTGAATGAGATAAACAGTCGATATAAGAAAGAATATGAGAAGTTAGAGATGTT
>QMTU01000192.1 GCA_003663585.1 Thermoplasmata archaeon | reverse complement strand
GAGTCTGCAAGAGCACTTGTACATCGTTTTACACAGGAGCCAATGAACATTCCAAGGATAATGTTCTCCTCCTTAGATGCTATAATAATTCAGAAGTTTGTTCGTATAAAGGGAAGGCCATACAGAAAGATGGCTGAGGTAGTGGAGATAGCAGACGTAGATCCTACTACGATGGAGATACTAACTAACAAGCCATTCTTGTGGAATCCTGAAACAAATGACTTCGAGTACACGGGTAAGAGTAAGGTATTTGAGAGGTTTTCAAGGATGACAGGAATAAGCGAGGAGGCCTTCGAGGATGAGATGGCAAGAAGGACAAAGATCCTTGAGTGGATGCTTAGTAAGGGGATACGCGACTATAAGGAAGTAAGCACTATAATCTTCACATACTATAACAAGCCAGAGGACATCTTAGAAAAGGTGTTTGGCCGTGTTCAAGCAAGGGCTGAGCTTAGAGAAAAAGCATCTGAGAGCGTTTGATAGATATCTTTATAGAAGGCTTGGAGGCCTTGCAGACATATTTATGACCGAGTCTTACAAGGATATTCTCAGAAAAGCGTATCCAGAGCTGTATCCTAAGCTTGTTCTCGCGCGGAATATGTTTTATGGTATAGTGTCATCTGTAGGGATTATAGTTGCACTTTTATTCCTAACATCAAAGATAATCCAGCTTGGATACGCAATCAAAGTAATAATCATAACTGTTGTTCTCATAGGTGTATGGAGCTTTATCTACTCTATGCCCTTTATGAGAGTATCTGCTAGGGCAAAGGCAATAAACAGAGAGCTTCCATATGCTATAAACTTCATGGCAGCTCTTGCCTCTGCAGATGTTCCTATAGGGAGGATCTTTGGTGCTCTTGCAAAACAGAGAGAGATTCTTCCTGAGATGGCAAAAGAAGCAGCTCTTATATATCGTGACATGGAGGTCTTTGAATATGATCTAATGACAGCAATATCAAACGCCATATCGAGGTCTGCATCGTCAAAGCTTCAGGACTTTCTACAAGGAATTGCTACTGTAGTTTACACAGGTGGAAGCTTGAAGAATTACTTCATGTCAAAGGCAGAGCAATATTTATTTGAGCTTAGGCAGGAACAGAGAAAAGATCTAGAGGCACTGAGTGTTATAATAGAGAGCTTTATTGTCGTAGGAGTAGCAGCCCCTATATTTATGATAATAATATTTACAGTCATGGGATGGATTACTGCAAGCCCAACACAGGCAAGAGTGACCTCTCTTATGATAAAGCTCATAATGTTTCTCATATTGCCGATAATTCATGCTATCTATGCATACCTCTGCTATGATGCTGTTAGGAGAAAGTAATGGCCTTTATGGTGTATCTAAATGAGTATTGAGCCAGTAAAGAAGGCAAAAAGTGTTGAGGAGTTAATAGAGCACCAAACATTAAGATCAAGATTTGAGACATTTATAGCAAGGTTACTCTATGAGAGAGGCCTTGAATTTTTTGATAAGATCATACTCACAGTTTCGGTAATCTCTGCTCTTTCCCTAGTCCCTATAATGATAATAAATCCAGAAAGAATGCCTCATTACGTGGTTTACTCCCTCCTTCTCTTTTTAGGACCCTACGGATTCTACAGGCTTTACTTGGATAGAATAACTGAGGACATAGAAAGAGTTTTTCCTGACTTCCTAAGAGATCTAGCTGAAAACAGAAGGTCTGGAATGAGCCTTGTAGAGTCTATGAAGATACAGGCTCAAGGTAATTACAGAAAGCTCACTCCGTACATAAAACAAATGGCCGCAGCAATGTCTTGGGGAGTTACGATATACGATGTCCTTGATAAGCTCGCAAACAGGCTCAGATCAAACCTTATAAGAAGAGCACTCTCAATTATAAGGGAAGGAGCTGATAGTGGGGGAGAGTTTTCAGACGTACTTTATACTGCTGCTAGAGATATTAGGGAGATATTAGAGCTAGAAGTCCAAAGGAAGTCTCAGACAGTAGGACATTTGATGACAATGTATATCTCACATGCAGTCTTCATATTCGTGATAATAATTTTAATAAAGTTCTTTTTCCCTCATCTAGAGGCAACAGGATCAACGACAGGACGTCTTGGTGGTATAACAATAATGGTTCCAGATATAAAGAGCCTAGTCCTTACACTTTATTACGGTAGCCTAGTTCAGGCAGTAGGGGTGGGGCTTGTAGGTGGAATAGTATACGACGGTAAGATTTCAGGCTCAGTGAAGCACATGTTCATATTGATTGTGATAACATACCTTATATACTATGTTATAGGAATTATACACTAACATACGACCTCTTTTTTATTGTAATTTTCAGCATCTTGTTCCTTTTAGAACAGAGAAGACGTAAATTACTTGAATCTCTTTTTTAAGAAAGTATGAAAAGGGGCAGATCAACGGTCGTTGAGGACCTCTCTATTTACTAAGAACTCTGGCCTCTCTCCTCTAAGTGCTTTAACTACCTGTTCGGCTATTATCTCACCTGCAATGTCCTGAGCTTCTACAGTGTTGGCTCCTATATGAGGTGTAACGTAGACTTTTTCACTCTTAAGTAGTGGGTTATCTGGCCTTGGAGGTTCTTCCTCAAAGACATCAACCCCAGCTCCTCTTAGGTGTCCTTCACTTATCACTTTTGCTAGGGCTTCTTCATCTACAATGCCTCCTCTTGCAG
>QMTU01000191.1 GCA_003663585.1 Thermoplasmata archaeon | reverse complement strand
TGGTTTTCAGAGGAGTCATATATAAACGAACTCATAGGGTTTTTGAAACGGTATTATAAAATAAGATTTTCTTAGAGACTGCCTTACAGAACTGTTAATATTTGGTAGGTAAATATGGAGCAACTTTATACGATGAAAGGAGCCATGCTCATCCCGGATGTGGCGGGGGATAAAGCGCCAAAGGGGACAGGACTCCATAAGCCTATGCTTAGGGATGTGGGTTTTCCTCCCCCAATGAAGGCCTAAGAGGAGATAATCCTCCAATCCTGAGGGGGTTGGGGTTGATGTGGCTCAAGGCCTACATAGACTTACCAATGCCCATGTAAGCTAAACCCCTTATCTCCTGTGGAAGATATATGCAAAAAGAGGAACTAAATGCAAATTTCAATCTTCGGTAAGACTTCACTGTCTACTTCCTTCTTGTACTCCTCTCCAATCTCCTTTTAACTTTTATTTTTCAAAAAATATGGAAAAAGAGGATTGCCCTAATCCTCTTCAAACATGTAATAATCGAGGCATTCGGGCCTCTCCATAGTCTTAATAGGATCCCAAGGCCTCCAAGAGACGCAGACCCAAACACTGGCCTTGACCTTCAGCGTTACGTCAACAATCTTTCTTAGACTCACGTTCACGAGATAAGAGGTATATCCAACGCCTATGTCTTCCGTGCATATTGTTACAAACCCTGCCTTCTCAAGAGCCTTAATAATCCTCTCCGCGCCGGCATATTCGGGTTCTATGAAGCCCTTTTGAGAGTCAGGGTGGTCGCCCGCGCCTTATACTTGGATAACGACGGTTTAGCAATGAGCACGGGCTTCCCCTCTCGCGCTTCATTGATCAGCACGTCATTGGAGGCGACATTGACGGGCACCACGGAGCCCGCCTTACGGGAGATTAGCATGATCCTCCCGCCACATCTGGGACAGGTATGGCCTCCTTTGCCGTCATAGAGGCAGCTCACTTAATGTTCTACTCTTCCCTCATGATTACCAAGAATACTATTGTACTTATCTAACGAAATAGTCTCCTCATAATACTTCCTTGGTTTTGATATATACTTCATATTATGCTCTTTTTTGACTACAAAAATTAGTACATTCGTCGAATGTATCAGAATCGATATATAAGTGGGATGGTGTAAGCATAATCGGTGAGTACCGATGATTAGAGGTAAATCTTTATCCCTTATAGTCTGCTCCCTTGTAGTACTTATGGTAGTTGCCTCAGCGTTTCCAGTGTTAATGGCACAGCAGCCTGAGAACGTCATGGAGAAAGGGGGTCATGGCGGTTTAGCACTGGATGTCATCAAGAAGATTCATGGAAGGAAGCTAAAACTAGTAAATCCTGGAATGGAGTTTAGGATAGGAAGATACTACTTGGTCGTTACTGAGTCTGGAGTAGAGTCTCTGAAGTACTTGAACAGCTCCATAGTATCAAGTGCAAACCTAGGAACCTTCATAAAAGGATGGACGTTTAATAGCTTCCTTTATGTGCTCTTTACAAAAGGCGCAATAACGATAAACCATGATATTGTAACTCTTATGATGAAAAACTCCACAGTGCTTCTCGATGAGGGCGTTAAGATAAGGCAAGGCCACATGTTTACAGTAATTATAAGCAACGGCAACACGTTCTTAGTGAAGTATGGCGGACACATGACCCTTAATAACAGCACGCTATCGGGCACTGGTATAATAGTTGTTCAGCCAGTTCCAAAGCTCAAGGAGAGGCTGATATCGTACATGGCGATAAAGTTTGAGATAACAGATAGCGGCATAGAAAACATAACAGTTGGTAATGTCTCTGTGGGATCAATTCTTTTCAATCCTGGAAGCTTCATAGGATCCGTGGGGAGGCTTAATAAAGTATACATCTGGGAGAACGCTAGAGTGCACGTTATATCAATGCTTCACGGGAAGCTCTTTGATGTGCTAGCAGAGAACATAACATTTGTGCCAGCAAAGGATATAGAGCTGAAGGCTGTAACGCCATCAATAGTAATACTAGTGTTTGAAAACAAGACGTTTGGCATTATTGCTGGAAAGATTACTGTAGAGAACGGAGTAATTAAGGCAGAGAAGGCTTTGAGAGTAATAGTTGGACCAAGACTAATGGAGCACTGGCTAAGAGAGAGACATAGGTATCATCAGATATTTAAGGTGAATGCCTCAGGGGAGTTCTCTGGAAGGTATATCTCTGGGATCCTCGAAAACGGGACAATATACAACTACACTGTTAGAGACACAATAGTGGCCTCAAGCATAGACCTTACAGAGCTATTAGGCAATGGATATGCTGTTACAAGACATGGATGTACTATAGACATCATTTCCGGAAATAATAGGGTAAAAATCGTTGATGTTTCTGCAGGATCTATCATAGTAAGGGCTCCAACAGGAGGAACTGTCATCATTGAGCTACCAGATGACAACGTGACCGTAGCAAATATCACTGAAAACTTCATTAAGTACTACGTGGACAACTCTCCTATTATAGTAAGGGTTTACAACGGAAGTCTAGCTCTCATGGGCAATGTGTTAACCGTAAGCCTGGGTAATAACAGTTGTATGGCCCTAGTAGCGCCTCCATCCGAGGGGGATATAGCACAGGCTCTCATCAAGGTGTTCGACAATGGCAGCATGAGGGCCGCAGGTAAGTCTACAAGACCAGATGTTAAGATAAAAGTACACGTACTACACGGAAGA
>QMTU01000190.1 GCA_003663585.1 Thermoplasmata archaeon | reverse complement strand
TTAGTAACATGATAGTATCCAAAGAAGTACACGGAAAAAAGAAATGTCATAAATATAAAATTCCGCTAGAGCATCTGCAAAAGCAGTTTGGAGAAGTAGTAGAAATCTATGAATTCTGCTTCACAAACAGTGGAGCCGGTCCGTTTTGTAGAGTGTATAAAGTAAACACAAAATTAGGTAGCGTTACCATTAATGACTGTCCTAGCACGCCGACAAAATTTAAGATCAAAGGTCCAGAAAGGGCCTTAGTGAATATGTACGACAAATACGTTCCAAATATGATCTCAAGGATCAAAGAGATTGAGAAATTACTAGGAATAAAGCTGTTCTTGAGGCCTCAAAGGCTCAGCGACATATATGAAGATCCTAAGAATGCTAGAAATATAGCGCTTATCTTTCCAAACGTTAACTCAAGAATAATGGCTATTAAAGGGTATATACAATCTGCTCATGAGCTCTATGTGCTAATGCTCCTTGGAGAAGCGTTAAACGGTGAAACTCTACGTTTGAGTTACAGGGAAGAAAGAGAGTGGATAATAGAGCACGCACAGGACTATCCCACGGCTATAGTTAGAGCACATGGCCGTGTGTTCACCATATGGTATCAGTTTTCAGCTGAGGAATGGGTAAAAGTGGTTTTTCCGGGACTTGTAAAAAGCTTTCTAAGTCCTGGAGACCTCCAGAAGTTAGCCATGGAGGGTAAGTTCGAAGAGCTAGGGAAGATCCTTGGCACTACGCCTAAGAACCTTAGTGAGGCTTACAAACTAATTGCAAACTTTAATAAAATACGAGTGAGACAACACGTCAAGCCGGATATTGTAGTCTTTGAAGGAGAGTATAATTATAGGGAAGAGCTCGAAAAGCATCCTCCAGAGAGGATTTTACTCATAGACGCTAAAATAGATGTCACAGAGAATGATTTTAAACAACTGCTTGGGTACAAGAAGCTCTTCAGTAAGAGGTTCTCAAAGGGAAAAGTGCGCTACGTCATTGCAGCCATGAAGAATGTTAATTACAGGGAGGCTCTTGAGAATGCTGGTTATGTCATCATAGAAAACGTTTTTCCAGGATCAAAGGGTGAAGGAGAGTTCATAAATGAGATAAGAGCCATTCTGTTCTAGCAACGTGATTTTGTGTGTTATCTTTGAGGGAGGTAGGCATATGGGCTTATCAAGGAATAAAACACGAGAAGTTTTATAAGGAGGCTTTAGGGTGTATTGATTTTTGAAAGATCGAGATATGCAAGACAAAAAGAGACTTTAAGGGATTTCTGGGATACACACTGTTTTTGTAGTATATTCGTACGATGCTCTAGCTCTGCTTGATCACACGTTTATTTCGGTGTTCTTATCAGGGCAGTGCTCCCATAGCGAGCATTGGCGGCGCAGGGACGTTTGATAGCATATTCCTAGCAGGAGTGATCTCCGTCCTACTTGTTTAACATTATTAGCGAAGTTCTTGCCAGAGGGGCTTATCTAAAAACGTATAAAGCACTCTGCACTCAATTTATGGCTTATGTAAGCAACTATTCACAGCGAAAGGTTATATTTAACGTTTCTCCCTTAAAAAACTCATCTGTTGTGCTTATGGGAATGATCTTCACAAGCTCAGTCCCTAAGAGAGTTCCTATTCCTCTTATCCTCATGTTATTCGCGTATATCTTCAGATCATCCGTTAGCACAATGCCTCCTGAAACCTCTCCAGGTATAGGGAAGTTACCCTTTCCTATTATCCCGTAGTATCCGTAGTGAGGGATCCCACCATCTACACAGAAGGATGTGTTTCCAATCGCGCCCAGAGATGGCTCTCCGCCTATGGGTTTTGCTAGGACATAGCTCTCCTTGATCTCGACCACTCTGAACATAAAGTTAAGGGATCCTCTTACTGGCGTTGAGAACGTAGGACTTAAGGGAATAGTCCCGCGGGACCTATATGGGTCATCCCTGGGCCTTAACTCGAAGTGAGCATGAGGGTCTGACCACTTATACAAGTACCCAGAGACGATGATATCTCCAAGGGGATCCCCAAGGAACACATGCTCACCAGGATTAACCGCTGGCTCTACATGGAGCACCTTCATCAAGACGCTTCCAAGATCTATAAGGATCATAGGCTCTCTCGAGGATGCATCTTTTCTAAGCTTCGGCGACCTAAAGTACTTAACCTCTATGACCTTTCCACGCTCGCACGGGAACAGTGCCTCAGACGGGAAGTACACGTCTATGGCTCCTCCCTCCCTGTGTGCGGGATAAGGGCTGTTGAAGAAAGAGTATGGGAGTCCCTTTGGTATCCAGACTGAGATATCTTTGTGCTGTGCTATCTCAATGAACTCCGGCATGAGCTTCCACCGGCACAACAAAGATGTTAGGAGGATTAAAGTATTTTGCAAGCTATATTACTAAGGATATACCTCTAATAACTTGCTCAAGAAGTTTTGGCAACACTTTTAGACAGAGGGTCATCAGGAGCTTTGAATAACGCTATAGGAAAATAAATTAAAGCATAAAGAATCAAATGTAAACCTAAGTAGACAGGCCAGAGTGTTATTATGAGCCTCACATATGTCCTCATAATCCCCCTCGCCCTCGTGGGAGGGTTCATAGGGTCTTTAATGAGCGGAGGAAGCCTCATAACCCTCTTCATACTCGCACTATTAAATATCCCTACCACAAGGGCCATAGGAACCCTGAAGCTTGTAATAGCCGCCCTTACTTTAG
>QMTU01000189.1 GCA_003663585.1 Thermoplasmata archaeon | reverse complement strand
TAGTATGGAAACCCCTCTCTTTGGCATTAAATCGCCAAAACTAACAAGCTTTAAGAAAAACTAAATAGTATGGAAACAATTCTAACAATCTTTCCATCGGAAATAACCCAGACACTTTAAGAAAAACTAAATAGTATGGAAACGGTGAATCATGGGAAAACGTTAAGCAAAGAGCTTTTAGCTTTAAGAAAAACTAAATAGTATGGAAACATCTAGATATAGGACGAGGAACACAGAAGAATCGATGAATATCATCTGATCACCATGTGCATCTCTTCCAGATCCCTTGAGGAGAGCTTGCTGCCCTTGAGAATGCCCCTCATCTCTTCCGTGAGGGTTTTTTCATTCCCGCGATACCTCTCTATGAATAGCTCCATGGCCCTACGTATCGCTTCACTCCTCGATAGCCCTAGGAACCTCGCAACGCGGGTGAACTCCTCTAAGAGCTCCTTGCTGACGCGGAAGTATACACCAGAGGAGAAGGACTTCATATACATCATCATCATATCATAATTTGTATAAAACATATCCCTCATAATTGTTGGAGTGATCAAATACCCTTATGAGAAGTAGTAGGGTGTTACAATAGCTTATGATAAAGGTTAATAGATGCAAGAATAAGATCACTTCTTTTCATCATCCTCAATTTTACTTAGAATATCTGGAGCATTTTTGGAGATCTCTGTAAATATCTCCCTTAGCCAGAAGTAAACGTCTCTTACAAAGAGGGCAATGCCGTCTATCTGTCTCATAACTAGCACAATTGGCTTAAATGTGTCCTCTCCTCTTAGCACTACAATTCCATCTTTTTTCTCTCCTTTTTTCTTTATATACCTTATTACCTCATCTAAGTCCTCTTCCATTTCTACTGGTAGTGGTATGACACGTATTTTTCCCTCTCTTGACCATATCGAAAGGATTATCCTCGTGTTGAACTCCTTTATGGTGTAGGGGCAAAGGATTATATATGGCACGTCTGGGCTTTCAAGAACCTTATTCATACCCTCTAGTATGTTTATAACGCTTGGTGACTCCATAAGAACTACTACAAGTTTCTCAACTGCTCTTTCTACCTTGTTAGCAGCAATATACTTTTTTAAGAGCCTCTTGGCCTTCTCCCTGTCCTCTACTACAATATTAAGCAGGAGCTTGAGACCCTCTAAGGCAACCTTATTCCCCTTCCCTATGAGGACCTCTACCCTCTTTTGGGGAATAAACAGTGGCTTTTCTTTCCTGCTTGAGAGGGCTAGTAATACTGTTTTTGGATGTTCATAGGGCATTACTAGGGCCTTCTTCTTCAGATTAAACCTTTTATAGAGCTCTCTAAGGTCACAAGAGAGCTCATCTATTTCAGCAATCCTCCCACATATGACGACTACTACGCCATCTATTTTCCTAGCACTCTTTCCTCCCTCCCTGATAATGTCCTTAGCTTCAATGCTCTGCCCTATGAGGGCTGTAAGGATCTCCCTTACTTTGCTAATTTATGGACTCAGAGAGGGTGCTCCCAGCGCTGAGGAAAACAGTTCCTTCAATGATGTCATCCGTCACTTTCACGTCGTATACGTCTAAGAACGTCATGACCTTTGAAAGGCAGTTTATTGCGCCTTCTATGGACTTCACGAGGATGCTTTCTCTTGGATCCCTCCCAGGAACTATTGAAAGCCAGGGCCTTCCAATAGGAGGACTCTGCATGAGGGCTGTGAAGAAGTTTCTTATGAATCCTCTTGGGCTCACTATTGAGTACCTGGATGTATACCCGAGGTGCTCTAGAAACGTAAGCGCCAGAAGGGCTTTAGCTGAGGGGTTCTCTGGGAGGGCTTTATTAGCCTCTTTTAAGATTAGTGACCACACAATAACCCCCACGGGATCAAGGTACTTTAAAAGTACGTTTTCAGTGGTATTGCCCGTGTGTTTTTTGGCGAGGTCTTTTGAAAGGTTTACCAGCCTATCCACGTTCCTGAGGTTCCATGCCCACTCATAGCCCTCTGGCTCGACCTTCGACATTCCTGGCTTTACTGCAATAAGGGGAACGTACTCGTGTATTATGCGCTCTTGGGCTTTACTTATACTTCTTCCACAGTGAGGACATACTATCCTCCCTACAGGGGCTTCTCTTACAGAAGTACGCTCTGTGATCTTTCTCACGAAAACCTTTATCGTCTCTCCTTTTGTTTTAGTCTCTATTGTGTAGTACTCATCCCTGCTTGGGGAGTACTTATAAGAGAAGGACGTTGCAGGTATAACTGTTTCTCCACAGTGTGGGCACGTAAGAGCCACGGATGCCATGAGATATTTGTCCTTGGTGCCTTTAAACCCAATAAGCTCTCTAACGAGCTCCAGCTCAGGGCTCTCTAGGACTTTCCTTACTACCCCATGTAATGTTTCCCCAAGTTCCCCTATTGCATCTCTTCCCTCAACTAAAGCATCTATTAATACCCTTTGTATTGGCGGCAGGTACTTCCTCGGGATACGCATGTCCTTAAAGCCCATAGATCTTGCCATATGCGCTAGCTGAATATTTGAAAGATATGCCGTGGAGTCTAGTGTTAGTACTCCCTTTATTATCTCTTGAGCGCTTGGGTCTAATGCCCTTTCTGAGACCCTTCCCAGCACGTGTCTGCACAGCCATGCTTCTCCCATTTCTATCACACTTATATTTTATGCATGAGGATATTTATAATACTTTCTATAGTGTAAAATCAAGTGTAAAGCTTATATTTTGAGGCGTATTATACTGTAATAG
>QMTU01000188.1 GCA_003663585.1 Thermoplasmata archaeon | reverse complement strand
GAATAGAAATCTCAAAAGGATCCGTTGATGGCCACCACTCTACTACGCCACAGCAGTCTATAACTTTCTTAAGAAACATCCTTAGGCCCATTGCAAACTCCCTCAATAACGCATAAGATTGCATTTATAGATCAAGTAGTGTCTTCTTAGCTTTTAGATTTAGGCGTTTTACCGTTTTCCATGAGAACCTAACAATGCCATTAAGTATTTTCACATTCCCCTCTTCAAGCACGCTTTTGAGAAAGTTTATGGTTCTTGGATCAGAGGGATATCCACTTCCCATGTATACGCCAAGATCCTTGGACAGCACATCCATTATTGCGTCTCTTATGTGCTTTGCTATTATAGCTGCAGCTGAGACTATAGGATACTTCCTATCAGCCTTATGCTCAACTATAAACCTCTTCTGAGGAACTCTCTCCTTAAATAATCTTTTTATATAGTCTATATTTGTGGAGAAGCAGTCAACATAAATAGTCTCTGCATTTACATCTTTGATTATCGACAAATATGCTAAAAATTCTAGCTCATTTATGGTTTTGTTTTCCACAAAGTAGTCTATAATTTCTGGATATAAAACCCTTATGTGTATTCTCTCTACGGTTCTAATTAGGGAAATCGCAAGGTTATCCCTAGTAACTCTTGCATACTCCTTGGAGTCCTTTAATCGAAACTTTTTAAGGGAGTGTTCACTAGCCTCTACTCCTACAATAACCATTGGACCAAGTACAGGGCCTCTTCCGGCCTCGTCTATTCCTGCAATGATCTCCATGAGATATTCCCCTGCTAAGAGATCTCAACTACTCTCTTATTTAGTTACAGTAATCTGTAAAGGATTATTGATCCTCAGATGAACTACTCTAATTCTTCCCTTTGCATGCTAACTTTAATAAAGATAGGATGGTATTCATAACCTTAACACATCATGTCATTTCAAGACTTGTACTATTAGTAAGGACTATTACTAATACAATCAATACGATCCATTATTATTGGGGGATTAGTCTATGCCTGCAGACTACACTGGTATAATTGCCTGGGCACTAATAATTATAGGGATACTTCTTATTGTTGCTGAAATGTCCATACCTGGATTTTTCATAGCAGTTCCAGGGACTGCAATGCTCATAGTTGGAATACTTGTGCTGATATTCCCTGAACTTCTTAGCACTATATGGGCCCCAGTAATTGGGATTACTGTTGCCCTAGGGGCCATGGGAATATCGATATACATTTATAGAAGGCTTGCAAGACCTACAGGTCCTCCTATGACAACTAGCGCAGACAGCCTTATTGGTAAGGAGGGAGTAGTTGTAAAGAGAGTTATTCCTAACAGTTACTCTGGCAAGGTAAAAATTGGAAGCGAAATATGGAGTGCTACTGCCGATGAGGAGATATCAGAGGGAGAGCACGTTCGCGTGGTAAAGGTAGAAGGAGTTCATTTACATGTAGAAAGAGTTAAATGATTTAGCTTGGATTATTATGTTATTAGTCCCTAAAACCTGAAGAAAGGGGGGATATACGGTGCCAGCTTTAGGAATGTTGATCTTAACAGTGTTCATCATACTAGTGATCGTTGCACTGCTAGCAAGCGGTATAAGAATTATACAGCCATATGAGCAGGGGCTTTGGATTGTTCTTGGAAGGTATAAGGGTAAGCTGAATCCTGGTTTAAACTGGGTTTATCCCTTAGTATCTCAAGTAGTCAAAATTGACCTAAGAACACAGGTACTTGATGTTCCTAGACAGGAGGTAATAACGAAGGATAACTCTCCAGTAACAGTAGACGCTATAATCTACATAAGAGTTGTTGATCCAGAGAAGGCATATTTTGAGGTTTCAAACTACAAGCTAGCGACTGTTGCACTTGCCCAGACCACTCTAAGATCCGTGATAGGAGACATGGAACTTGATGAGATATTATACAATAGAGAGGCAATAAACGCAAAACTAAGGGACATATTGGACGAGGCTACAGACAAGTGGGGAGTAAGAGTAGAGGCTGTTGAGATACGTGAGGTTGAGCCAGCACCAACAGTTAAGAAAGCAATGGAGGAGCAGACGGCAGCTGAAAGAGAAAGGAGAGCCGCAATATTGAGAGCTGACGGAGAGCGCCGTTCTAAGATACTGGTAGCTGAAGGAGAGAAGATGTCTAGGATTCTTCAGGCTGAGGGTGTTAGACAGGCACTCATACTTGAAGCAGAGGGTAAAAGACTAGCACGTATACTTGAAGCACAAGGTGAGGCTCAGGCATTAAGACTTCTAGCAATGGGAGCTGCAATGCTTGATAGGAAAGCAATCTCAATAAGAGCCTTAGACACATTAGTTCAGCTGGGATCAACGCCTGCTACAAAGATAATACTGCCGTTTGAAGTGAGCTCACTCATAGAGAGCTTTGCAAGGTATGTATCTAAGACTAAAGAAGTCCCCGCGATACAAGAACTTAGCATAGAGGAACTTGAGAAGAAACTCGGCAAGATAGATGAGGTTCTAGGAAAGATACCGCGTCCTGAGGAGCTTGAAATGGAGCTTAAGAAGAGAGCAGTGTCTGCAGAAGAGGAGGAGGCCAAAGTAAAGGAGGAGGTTAAGGGTCTTCTCTCAAAGAGCACCCTTAAGAAGGAGGAGAAAGAGTAAACATGGCTATTATCATTGATGCAGTCCCGATCCTTTTTCCAGTATTATATTTTTTAGCCAGAGATTTCTGGGGAAGAACTCAAAGGGCCTCCTATGTTATAACTATTGGATATATT
>QMTU01000187.1 GCA_003663585.1 Thermoplasmata archaeon | reverse complement strand
ATTATCACGTTTATCCTGAACTTGCTTATTGTCTCAACGTCCTTGTACGTAACCCTCTCTGCCATCAGATATCACCTTTTGGCTCAGTCATCATTCTCTCGTATCCTAGCACCTTAAGGGCGAGAACTCCCAGGAGGATTCCTATAATGGAGAGTATAACTGCAGCGGCTGCAGCAAGCCCTTGATCCTTAGCCCCTACAAATGCCGTGTTAAACACGTAAAGCGCCCATGGCTGTCCCCAGGATGAGTCCACTATGCGCCACTCAACGAGAAGGAACGTGTGAGCATATGAAGTCAGAAGGCTTAACAGCTGCCACACTGTGACAAAAGTGATGTGCCACTTCGAGAGAGGAATTAAGATCTTCCTTATTATATGCCACGTGGTTGCCCCGTCAACTCTAGACGCTATTATAAGCTCTCGAGGAATGCTCTTAAACGCAGAGTATAAGATGATCATTCCATAGCTTACTCCAACAAGTCCATTTACAAAAACAATTACAGACCAAGCTCCCCAGGGCATAAGGGCAGGGTCCATTCCGAGATCGATGGGGGACTTTATGATGTGAAGGGCCATGAGAATTGAGTTTAGGATCCCGAGAGTGGTGGGATGGAGGAAGTAATACCAGAGGAGAGAGTAGACCGCTACAGGGGTCATTCTAGGAAGGAGCCAGAGGACCTGATAGGTGGCAGAGAGCTTTTCGTCTATAAAATATGTAGCAAGCGCAAGAGCGAGACCTCCCAATACGTTTATTGTAAGCGTGAAAAGAACGAATACTATTGTTGTAATTACAACATTTCTCGTGTCTGGATCAAACTTAAGCAGGTGAATAAGCCTCTGATAGTTCTTAATGGATATAAACTCTCCAATGTACCTCGGGACGTTCCAATTTTTCATGGGGGTAAAGCTTACATAAACCGTGAGAACTAGAGGGATCACATAGAAGAGAACGACAATAAATAAGGAAAGGCTGAGGAAGAACGCTATGCTGCCACGTCTTCTAAGCATCACCTATCACGCCCTCATGGGAAGTGCCAGCTCTTTGGAATCTCTCCTACGATCTCCGTATTGTCCTTAAGATCGGGATCTGCCTCGACCTTCTGTACGACGTAGTTCACAGCGTCCTCAGGGGTCATGGAGCCTCTGAGCACCTTGTCGATGGCATCCTTGAGTATATCTGCAAGCCTTGGATAGTACGGATGGCTTGGTGCAAAGTGCGTGTAGTCAAGCATGTAGCTGACGTTCGCAAGGAACTTGATGTTTATGGGATCAGCTGTCTTCTGGATAATGTCCTTAATTGCGTTAAGTACATCACTGCTGAGGTCTAGCTGTAAGTTCGTGAGCTTCTGTATCCAGTTTGGATCATTTAGAAGTGCTGTTGCAGCCTTTCTCACTGGGACGTGACCACTTATCACGCTGTGAATTGCGTTTATCTCCGGATCGCTTGCGGCAACTATCATGAGGAAGGCAAGCTCATGATACGCGCCCTTAAGCTCGTCATACTTGGGGTTGTCCTTACCAGCATTGCTTGCAATCATCCACATGAACGGCTGGCTGAGGGTTACTGGCTGCTTACCTGGCTCTCCAGCTGGAAATAGGGTGTAGTACATCTTCTCGTTTACCTCTTGTGGTGTTAGGGGTCTAGACTCTCCAGTCTTTGGATCCTTGTAATAAGCCTTCGTCTGCCACTCTGCCCACTGCCAAGTTCCTCCTATGTAGAAGAGCGTGTTTGCTGGGTTGTCCTTCTCGCCAACAACTGTTGGGTGTATCTGCTGACCCCAGTCCCAGGACATCATGTCCTTAGGAATAAGGCCATTCTGAGCCATCGTGTACTCCACAGTAAACCACTTGTATAGCGCCTCCTTATCCACTATAAGCTTTCCAGTGTTCTCGTTGTATAGCTTTCCTCCAAACGCAAATATGAACTGTATTAGGTCAGGATGTGCGCTTCCCTTACGGTGTATTACTCCCCAGTTGGCATATCCCTTTTCTACTGCCTCCTTTGCCTTCTTGTATACGTCATACCATGTGAACTCTCCGTTCTTCACCTTCTCAGCGAGGCCCGTTAGGTCCCAGCCCATATCCTTTGCAACGTCCTTCCTTATGTATAGTGGCCTTGCCTCAGTGTCCTGTGGAATTCCATAGTACTTGCCCTTGTATTTTGCGGCATCTAACAGTGGCGTGTAGAAGTCGTTAAGGAGGCTGGAGTACTTGTTAGCGTACTCAGTGATGTCGAGGATGTACCCCTCCTCTGCGAGGTTCGCTATGTACACATAGCTGTTCACAAAGAAGTCACCATTTGTTCCCTGAGGAACTGCGCTGAGAAAGTCGCTATAGAGCGTTGAGAAGCTGTCCTCCCAGTGTTTATCAACAGTTATCTTAACGTTTATGTTGTTCTCCTCAAATATCTTATTTATCCTGTTTGCGGCCTCTATAATGCCATAAACTCTCATTATCGAGTTTGGATCTCCAGCTCCCCAGACGGTGTACTTTATCGTGTCGACTCCCTGGCTTGCGAAGAACTTACCCAAGTTTATTACATCAGTTGTGAAGTCTCCGGTAAGCTTTGGAATCTCAACAGCTCCGCCACCGCCTCCGCCTACACAGCCTGCTAGCGCAGATAACACCATAACTAGAGCTATTACAATACCCCATTTCCTGCTCATAACATCTCACCTAGAGGTGGGCTCTTTGACATATCTAACAAGTGGAGGCAAAAGGTCGTCGTGGGCCGCAGTGCCTTTAGGCACTAATATATAAGT
>QMTU01000186.1 GCA_003663585.1 Thermoplasmata archaeon | reverse complement strand
GTGTCAGGGAGAATCCTTGGAGCGCGCGCTTCAGAAGTTAGAGAGGTAAATAAGATAGAGTCCATAACAAGAATTCCTATTCTTAAAAAGCCGTTCATAGGATTTACGAACCTTCATGGAGATGTTGTTACCCTTTTGGACATAGGCGTTATGTTCTTTAACGAGGAGTGTAAGGGCTCCTTTATAATAACAGTTGATCACTCGAACGAACACTATGGAATACTTATTGAGAGAGTGGTTGACGTGATAAGACCTAGGGCAGATATATTTATAAGGCCGGAGATGTCTACAGTGCCTGAGGTTGAAAACTATACCTTAGCATACATCTCGTATAAGGAAAAGGCTGTTGTGCCAATTATAAGTCTTGAAAACGTCATAAAGGCAGCGTCCTCAGAGGTGACTCAGCTGTGAACTTCGGCGATCAGATATTATATTACATTGTCGACATGGGAATTGTATTCTTACTGGGCATTGTTATAGGAATTGTTATTAGGAGAGCATTCATGTACCTAATAGCACTTGCGCTTGCATCAAGTCTTGCAGTAATGTACTTCCAGTGGAGAGGAGTTCTCAGAATATCCTTTGATACTATAGGATCTACAATATCCATAACCACTACTCAGTACTCCGCTATGCTTCTTGCAGTTTTTATAATAGGAATTGCTGTTGGGATAGCATCGGCCAAAAAGAGAAAGCCAAGGAAAAATGAGACTTAAATCACCCGACAAACTTAGGCCTAAGGCTAAGCCTTAATGGTAAGTAGAGGGGTACAAACGGATAGCTACCTAGCAACTCTTTAACTCGTTCTTTAAGCTCCTCGATCGTCATCTCCTCTATGTGACCATCCCTAAATCGTACTGGGAGCTTCCCACTTGCCTTCTCCTTCTCGCCGTAAACAACGATCATGTTCACCCATTCTCTCTCAGCATCTCTTATCTTCTTTGCAACGCTTATGTCTCTATCGTCAACATCAACTCGAGCCCTTATTTCAGATGCCAGTTTAAGGCAATCCTCAACATAATCGTCGTTTACAGGAATGAACCTAATCTGTATTGGAGAAAGCCAGAACGGTATTTCAGGCTTTTCTTTCTTTAAGGCCTCCTCTAGAACAGCGTAAATCCATCTCTCAATGGATCCTATTGAGGAATGTACAATTATACACCCTCTCTTCTGACCTTCGGCGTCTATGTAATATATGCCATATCTAGCAGCATCCACGACGTCAAGCTGAACAGTGGCTAACTGTACGTTCCCTCCCATACTGTCAATTGCTTGGAACTCATTCTTTATTGCCCAGTAATGCTTCATCTTTGACAAGACTTCTATAAATGCAGGCTTTCCACTCTCTTTTACTAGATCTACAAGCTTATCCCTTAAACGTTCCCACCACTCCCTAGCGGCTCTGAATACTATAGCGTACTCTATTCCAGTAGCATCCGTTAGCCTCTTATAATGTCTAAACAAAGTAGCAAATTCTTCCCATCCTTGCTCTATATCTGCACAGAAACTATGAAGATCTGGCATGTGGAATGATCTAAGTCTCTTTAGTCCGGATATTTCTCCACTTCTTTCGTACCTA
Organism: Thermoplasmata archaeon; assembly: GCA_003663585.1. Lineage (GTDB taxonomy): Archaea > Thermoplasmatota > B47-G6 > B47-G6 > B47-G6 > B47-G6. Next base: position 1,188 of record QMTU01000186.1, on the reverse strand, counting down.
AAGCTTCTGGCAAACTCAAATATCCTTATTGGAAGGTTCTTGTAGCTGAGAGTGGCGTCTTTCATCATCTTAAAGAGGCCAAAGTCTGCTGCAAACCTCAAAACAAACTTCTTTCGCTCATCTGGCGTCTTAACTATGTAATGTCTCTCATGAAATGATTCTGCTTGTTCTCTTATGTCTGGCTCGCTCCAATCATATATCAGGGGAGTTATTATTTCCATTGCTTTAAGATCCTCTAGTGCTATTTTCTTTGCCCATGAGACTAATACATTGAAGAGCACAGCACCCTTTGGATATATTCTCATGTTTCCTGAGTCGCTAGCTGGCTCATAGTCAACAAGCTCAAGTCTTCTCATGGCGTTTACTGACAGTGGGGTGCCCTTCCTTTCAATGCCCAGCTCCTCGGACTCTATATAGAGCCTAAGGGCTTTATCCTCTATTGAGCTTAAGTCCATTTTTTCCAAGTCTTCTATGTGCTCTACTCTTCCATCTGGATATATGATGTAGTACTCACTAGTTATCTCTGCAACGATCTCTTCTCTGCCTTTAGGTCTCGGAATTATAGTTCTTGAAAGCTCTGAAAGTGGATGGCCCTTACACTTTAATTCAAAGGCCTTATACCAGCCAAAAGGCGCTCTATAAACTTCTATGTCTTTATCTCTTAACTTCTCGAACATCTTAATTACGATTCTCTTGGCATCTTCAGGATGTGATGGTTTGTTAGTGAGATGAACGTATGGATACAGTACTATACGTTCTGCATTCACCTTCTTAAAGACGTCAATAATATTTGCAATGGCTTCCTCTATAATGTCTTCCTCGTTTGAAGGATCATCCTCTTCCACTGACACAAACACTGCAAGAGCTTCAGGAACTCTTAAATGTTTAAGATTCTCATCAATTTCCTCTGCTATGCCTTTTACAGGCTCTTTAGCCTCGAACTCGATGTAATCAGTATGAATCAGTAAAAGCCTCAAAAATTCCACCTCCAAAGGATTATGCAAGGCTCTTAAACAGTTCAATTATGCCTTTAGGAAGTTAATAACAACTTGATTTAAATAATTTTAAATATTCATATAGCGCCCTATGCATTATTCGTGCTATAGGAACTTTCTCTTAATTCATATCTGTCCTCGTAGAGAGGCGGGCTATATCTTTATGGCCTCTAGATCGTGGTAAGATAGCATG
>QMTU01000185.1 GCA_003663585.1 Thermoplasmata archaeon | reverse complement strand
GTCTTGCAGAGATAGACGAGAAGTTCGAAAATGGGAGAGCGTATATTCTCAAAAAGGTTAAAGAAAAAATCAATCGGGCTGAAGGATCTTTTTATAGGTGCTATAGCGATCTTCTATCCTATCTTCTTCTGCGAATAAATTTCGTTACTAACCCGAGAGGGCTGCGGGCGATGTGGGATCGTGTCCGATGAAGACGACGTACTTCAAAACTTAAGGCCATCAATAACCGCTTTCCTCACAATAGGATCAGGGATTGTGAAGGAGGATCCTCTGGTTTCTGACACGTCAAAGCCTTGAGACAATTATATCAAGGCCAAATTAACGTCTCATTGAAATATTGCTTGCAAATCTCAAAATCCACTTCCAAAACGGGACTATTTTAACCTCTTTCCCTGACCTCTTTATCGTATCCTCATCGTCCCAAGTGACTATAGTTACGCTGTTTGTTTTCAACTCATTAGACGCTGTTACGGATTTTTTGATGTGGTCCTCGTCCACTTCATGTGTTACTTCTATAACGTGTATTTTTCCATTATCCCTTATTACAAAATCAACCTCCTTCCCTGACCTCGTTTTATAGTAGAAGACCTCTCTGTTTGGTCTCAGCCCTCCCTTTATCAACTCCAAGAAAACTATGCTTTCTAGGCTTTTTGAAAAATCTTTGCCGACGATAAAGTTGTATAAACCCGGATCCACAAGGTACACTTTCGGGATCGTTGTTTCTGATTTTTTCAGACTTGGGGAGTACTTCCTTAGAAAGAACGCCAGCTGTACGTCTTCCAATATCTTCTGAAAGTTATACAACGTCTTTTTTGCAACCTTTATCCCCTGAGACTTGAGGAGGTTGTACTGCTTGTTTACAGAAAACTCCTTTGTATGCGACGATATTACGCTTTTCAGAAACAATTCAAGAACATATCTGTTCCTTATTCCATATCTCTCAATGATATCCTTGTAGATAACGAGGTCAAGATAGTCCGTAAAGAAGGTCTTTGGGTGGATGTTACCAAGAACTACATCGGGGAACTGCGTGTATATGTGCTTGTTTACGATACTTTTTATATTGGCCTCCTCATATGAAGAGTAGTGCCTCCTTGCCTCGAGACCATGCATTAAGAGTATCTCCCGTATTGAGAATGGATACACATTCACTCGCACAGTTCTTCCTCTCAGATGCGTTGCTATCTCATAAGAGAGGAGCTTAGACGATGACCCTGTGACAAATATATAATATCTTTTCTTCTCGTAGAGGCTGTAAACAATCCTGTCCCAATTACCTAGTGCTTGAACTTCGTCAAAGAATATAAAATCAGGATGCTTTCCATATATTTCTTGATGTACAAAGGGTATTTTAAGTGGGTCCCCAAATTGCACGTGTTCCTCAAAGTTCACAAAAACATAATCCTCGTCATTTAACCGGTTCTTCTTTATAAAGTAGTAAAGAAAATATGTCTTACCAGATCTTCTTGGCCCAATAATCGAAACTATAAAGTTCTTGTTCGGCGATACGGGTATAAGCCTATCTTTCACAGACAGCTCTTTTATGTCTTCCTTTTTGTCAATGAGGTATCGGACGAGCTCCATACCATTAATATATATAGTTCAAACTTTATAATGTTTCCCCCTCAAAGAGGAAATTTTAAAAGAAAATTTCCTCCTATAGGAGGAAAGTTACTGATAATGAGGGTGGAATATTCATACATACAAACCAGCCACAACAAACGAGCAATAAATATCTCCCCCAATAGTTCGGTCGTCTCCTCTCGTGTTGTCTGTTTCTATAGCATTTACGTAACACGTATCGCTTATACCGTTGACGGATTACTAAAAGAAAGAAATAGGGATAAATGGGTAGCTTAAACCTTCTCTATTTTGTCTCTATGGAAGCTCTATAATGTTCGTATCTATCAACTCGTACTTATATGTCCAGGTATAGGCTACCGATCCTAAAGTTGTCTGCAAGTTATAGATGATTTTAATTGGAATCTCGTCGTATACCCAGTAGATTTCTTCAACTGTCTCGTTCTTGAACACGTACTTTTGGCAGGTAATGTTTGTTCCATTAAAGATTATTTCTTCTTCACTTACGTTCGTCCAGTTCCTCTCTGATATGAAGATAGGCTTTCCCTTTGGTATCCATTTTATAGTAGAGTTTTCAGGCGTTTCTGAGTTGTTTTCTTTATAATATTCATACAATACTTTGTAGTGTGTCTCGTTTTCATCAATTACCTCTATGTGCAAACGGCCTTCTACAGACGATGATGTTTCCATTGCTCCGGCAGACATGTTTATGGCCAAGAACATGTGGTAATCCATATATGCGCCAACGAAAAGTTTCCCAGAGCTTTCCTCTTCATGGTTCATCTCTATACATCCTGTTAGTGGCACCAAAGCTAAAATCAAAATAATGAAAGCTAGTACTCCACGTGAGCTCATAATACCACCTTACCACTTCTCTAGAGAGCCCCCTTAAAGATATCTTGAACCTTTTTAATGAACTTCTCTTTATAAATTTGTTATGTTTTTATTATTGTCTCTGGACTGCAATTGTTATAGGTAATTCTAAAGGAATAAACCCAGTTATCTGATTATCCGAGGAGTCTCAAGAAGAACTTTATTAAGGGTTGATACGTGAAGATCTGGCTTATCATTCCGCCACGGATTAAACATGGTCAGCTCATTGATGCTCATGAGAGCAATATCTATTTGCAGAGATACAAAGGATGTGAATTTTTGCTTTTATAGTTATACGGCATCTACGCGCTCCTTGTAT
>QMTU01000184.1 GCA_003663585.1 Thermoplasmata archaeon | reverse complement strand
TCACAACAACGCGCTCCCAGGTTGAGGGCGGTGATAGCGTTGCTAAAAAGTACCTCGTTATTAAGTCATATAAGGACTCGTGATCCCTTGAAAGCTTGCCTGGAGGTAGGTAATTCACGGGATGTATGGGCGGATGGTCTTTTGACCTCTTTGGACCTCTTGTTGGTGTTATCCTCTTCTGAGAAAGTATTAATTCTAGGAACTTCTCATAGGGTCCCTTACAGACCTTCCTTAAGATGTCAATTAGGTCAAGACTTTCAGGGTAAACAGTGTTGTCTGTTCTTGGATAGCTAATATACCCAAAGCGATAGAGATCTTCAGCTATTTTCATTGCTTTATCTACAGAGAATCCTATAGAAGCTGAAAGTGCTAAAAGTGTTGTAGTGTCCATTGGATGTGGAGGTTTTCTTTTAGTTAACGACTTATTAACGTCTATAACTTCAGCATAAGGTCCTTTACTCCTGCTTTTTACTTTTTGTGCGTCCTTTAGCGTATTAAACTTCTCTCTTACGTGAGTTGCCTTAAGCCCACCCTCTAGCAGTGCGACAACTACCCAGTACTTTTGGGGTACAAAGGCCTCTATTTCTCGCTCTCTGTGCACTATAAGCGCAAGCGTTGGCGTCTGAACTCTCCCTATTGAGTAAACGTCCCTAGCTCTAGATGCAAGTGTAAAGAACCTTGTAAGAGTGGCGCCCCAGATAAGGTCTATTGCCCTTCTGGCGTCAGCAGCATCTGCAAGACCTTGGTTAACGTCAGTAAGATTTCTAAATGCGTTGAGAATTTCCTCACGTGTTACAGCACTAAATTTCATTCTCTTGACCTCTAGTAGTCTCCCTGAGGCCTTCTTAACTATGTGAACGGCCTCTAGGCCTATGAGCTCTCCCTCCCTGTCATAGTCAGTAGCCACTATGATCCTCTTAACCCTAGGCGCTAAGGCCTTCAAGGCCTCTATATATCTCGCCTCTTTAGCGACGACTACAAGAGGGCTCCATATAACCTCCTCAAGATCCGTTAGAATCCACTTTCGATATCTTCTAGGGAAATCATAGTCAATTATATGACCCTTTAGTCCTATACATGCGTAGTTCTCCCCATTTAGTGTGAAAAAATATACAGGAATCCCATGCACTTTTTTAGTGGAGTAACTTCCTGAGGATAATATATGTGCTATTCTCCTTGCGACAATGTTCTTCTCAGCTATGATTAACACTAATGAGCTCTTTCCTAATGGACTATTATCAAGAGATCGTTGATACATACATGAATACACCATCAAAAACGTATTGTACTGCGAGTGCAAGAACAAAGAATCCTAATACTCTTGTAAATACTCTAACTCCGCGTTCTCCAACGATCCTTCCAATATATGAGGCGAATATTATTATTGGGAACAGAAGAAGAGCGTTCACCAGAGCGCCAACTATAACCACTCCTGGCCCATATAGCGTACTATATATTATGGCCAAGGAGAGAGTTCCAGGACCTGCCAGCATTGGAGATCCTAAGGGCACTAGTGCATTTGATAAGGCCTCTTCCTCCTTTATTATCGTTTCTCTACGCGCTCTAGGCTTCTCTCCTTCCTTCATCATCTCAAATCCAAGGATTGCCAGCATAATTCCTCCAGCAACCTTCAAGGATGGTATAGATATTCCGAAGTACTCAAGTATGTACTTCCCTCCAAGGGCAAATATTACTATTAAAGAGAGCACGAACAGCGTTACCTCAAAGGCTAGCCTAAGGATAGTTCTCTTTGATAAACCTTCTGTTATCCTTATAATCAGTGGAAGGGCTCCAGGAGGATCCATTATTATAAACAAGGATGTTATTACGTAGATTAAAGTTTCAAAGCTCACGAAAATCACCAAGCTTTTAAGCATGTCCTGATTTAATAAGGCCATCGTCATCATTGGCATCCGTAGCTAAGCTTAAATACTCATTCAGGTTTAAAAGCTTATGACCCAAGGAGATTATTTATAGGGGCATCTAATTATCTTGGTGGGATTTCCCTACATCATGCCTAATCGCAGTGTAAATGAGTAGGTGAGTGCTGATGCCATCAAGGTCACAGGCAAGAAAGCTAGCAAAGAGCGCAAGGGATAAGTGGAAGGCGAAGGAGTGGTATAAGATCATAGCGCCAGACTACTTTAACAGGGTAGTTCTTGGAGAGACTCCTGCAGATGATCCAAACAAGGTGATAGGTAGGGTTGCAGAGGTAACAGTTGCTGACATAGGTGGACCTATAAGAAGAAGCTACATAAAGCTTTATTTCAAGATATACAGGGTTCACGGCTTAGAGGCTCATTCAAAGTTCATTGGACATGAGATGACCCAAGAAAGCGTTCAAAAGATGGTTAAAAGAAAGAGGAGCAGAATAGACGGAGTGTTTGATGTCAGGACAAAGGACGGATATCTAGTAAGGGTTAAGCCAATAATAATAACAATGGCAAGGATAAACACCTCAAGAAAGGATAAGATTAGGAGAATAGCTAAAGAAGTGGTTGAAGAAATAGCCTCAAAGACTAAGTTCGAGGACTTCGTTCATATGCTCATTGACGGAAGGCTGGCTGATGAAATAAAGAGGAGAGCAAGAGTTGTATACCCTATCAGAGAGTGTGAAATAAGGAAATCAGAAGTTCTCTATGAGCCATCTCCAGAGGAAGTACAGGCAATCCTTCAAGCAGAAGAAGCTCCAAAAGCTGAACAAGAGGTATAATCGTATTAAAAACCCAATCCTTATTTTCTTCTTATTTAAGAATAAGGGCATCAAGAATAAAATAGGAGATAATTATTCTTAATTCTTAGAAGAGCTGGGGCCGTGGGGTAGC
>QMTU01000183.1 GCA_003663585.1 Thermoplasmata archaeon | reverse complement strand
CCCCCATCTAGTGAGTACTCGAAGTAAAGGATATCACTATCATCTGAGTGGACAATAAGTCTTATTGGCAGATCTTTTGCCCCAAATATGTCTCCGTTCTTTGGAGAAAGAATTGTCACAGTGGGTCCTGTCCTATCAACTTGAATCGTAACTGTGATCACGTTCACGTTTCCCGCCATATCTGTCGCTACTATCTTGTACTTATAGTCCCCCTCGTTAAACAGATTATCTTCTACTATTATTTTTGCAGAAGTTGTCATCTCTGTGAACGTCTTCGCAGCCTTAATCTCTCCGTTCTTATAAACTTCATATGACTTCAGGGCTACGTTATCTGTCAGCGTTACCGTGAACGATATGGACACATCCTTGGTTCTATTAAAGGTAAACGGCACGTCTATCTTAGGTGGCGTTGGATCATAGATTACAGTGACGTTTTCAATGCTTCCTTTATTCCCTAAATCATCAACGCCTCTAAACTCTATGAGGTGATTACCAACACCATACTGCGAGAGATCTATGTCTACCTCAGCCGATCCTGTGGGAGAATCAATGAAAGCCCACGCTCCCCTATCTACTCTGTACTCAAAGCCAATACAGTCTTCACTCGGCGATGAAAGCTTAAGAGCAAGCGTTGTGTTAACGACATATGTGGTGTATTCATACCACGGTAGAAAAACGCCATTAAGCATTTGGTATGTAACTGAAGGACCCGTTGTGTCCACTATATAATACCATCTCTTCTCTGCGACATTTCCTCCGTAGTCTTCAAGGTACACGTAAAACTCATAAGTTCCATCAGCAAGGTCTGATATAGGCTGAAGGGCTATAGAGTACACGTACACTTGAGTGCCATTTATTATGAGCGAGTGATAGTCCTTAACATACATTTTCCACTCAGTTAGATTCTCTATGGGAACACCATTTATTCTCACGTCCATTACCTTAAGCCCCAGATCCTCGCTGTAGTTAAATATTATCGTTGGCCTTGGGTTATTGTACCTCCCTGACGGCGGATAGTAGCTGTGAATTGTTACTGGATAGCTGTCCTCCTTGTTTGTGACTAGGATCTTCAGCGTTTCCTCCCCCTTGTTTCCGTAGTAGTCATATGCTACTACCCTTATGTAAAGCTCACCTATGCTCGTAGGCACGTACGTAGCCCTATACTTGTTGGGCCCTATCTTTGACGTTGAAAGCTCTATCTCAGAGCCATACTGCCCCTGCTTCACGTATATGCTAACAGCCTCTATCAGGAAGTTCTCATCTATGTAGACCGTTATGTTCATCTTCTCCCCTGGCCTCGAAATGCTCCCTGGGGTAGGGGTTAAGAAGATTATCTGAGGGCTCTCGTTGTCCACGTCTGGCAAGTAGAACTCACTTGGGTACGGCTTTGTCATAAGGGAGTTATACAGGACCTTCTTCACTACAAGATATCTCGCTCTCGGATCTCTAATTTCTGGGGGCAGAGGGAAAAACCCATTAATAGTCTTGTACGATGGTATTAAGTTCTCATAGAGAGAAGTTCCATTCTCATCTAGGACATCAAAGAATATTATTGCATCATCAACTGGTGTCCCATTTTCCCAAATAAGTCTCACATACCAGTTCTTCTCAAGATATGGGTCGCTAAGGGCCTCCTTGGGTATCTCAGTGAACACATCCCCCTTATTGTTTATGATGTACATCTTCACAGAAGCTGACATAAAGGCGCTCTCAGGACTGCTACTTCCATGTGGAACCATGATTGTAGACATCACAACGAGCACTATAAGCAACATGCTAAGGATGCTCTTCATTAGCTATCACCAGCCTTATAATTGAACAAGGAGATCGTGAGGCGGATTTGTCAGTTCTATTTTAGATCCAAATAATTATATAGATATTTTCATAGGAGCTTCAACAAACTCTGAGAACAAGACCCTAAAAGCTCTATAGAGAATAAGCCCTTAAAACAAAAATTTGAAGAAAAAGAAGTTTACGAAATAAAGCGAAGAGGATAGAAGTCTGAAGCCTCTGTTGAGGTAGTTCCTATAGGATACACTGTGAACTCCAGTGATGTCCTGGACTCAGTGAATGGCAGTACAGATCCTGCTGGTCCTAGCTCTATGAACCTGTCCCAGTCATGTAGTGTTATGACCATCACGTAGTCTCCGCTAGGCATCGATGGAGGTATGACCATCATTATTCTCACAGTCCTCTCCTCGTATGGCGCTAGCTGCACGTATGCCGTCGTAACAGTCCACTCACCGCCGACAAATCCAGTACCAGTACGATAGATGCTTATGTAGATCGTTATGTTTGCAGGTAGCGGCGTCTTGGAGACAAGCGTTATGTCTATGTAGAATGGTAATCCAGGCGTGATCACATCTCCGCCAACTGGGGTTGGCCCTTCTACGCTCTCAATGAATACCTTCGGATAATATGCCTTTATGGTGAACGTTATCTCCTCAGTGAATATCAGAGTCTCGTTCACATAGATCTCAGCTACGAGCTTAGCTGGCGTGTCCTCCTTGAATAGAGATGGCTGGTACTGGAACTCAACCTTTCCGTTAATGTCCGTGGTAACGTTGTCCACAAGTACCTTCACGGATGATCCAGCGACCTCCTTAACCGTGACCTCTGCTCCATAGATCACTCCATAGCTCTCGTTGGACACAGTCACAGTCACGTTGTAGATGTTGTATGCCTCTACAGTCTCAGGCACTCCCTCTATTACGGCAGTGTCTGGCAGTGGCTGTATCACTATCGTCACGTTCTTGTATATCGTGCCGTAGGTGACGTTAACCCACGCTGCAGTGTCAAATGCCACTGGCCATATGGTCACGGTAACGGACTCATTG
>QMTU01000182.1 GCA_003663585.1 Thermoplasmata archaeon | reverse complement strand
TCCCTCGCCGGCAGATGTCATACAGGGCTACTAACCCATAGGGACAGGCGTACACGCTTTGGCTGGGAATACATCGAGTACTTCTTCAACAGGTTCGGCGTCCGAATAGAAATCGCGATGGACGAGGAGAAGAGCCCGATGGAAGAGCTTGTCGAGGACTTCATCGAGATCGTAAAGAGCTTCACCGCGAGGATATACGGGAAGAGGAGCAACGCTATGAGGTGATAATGCTTGATAAGGATCATCGGCACAGTACACGTGATGCCCGTTAAGGATGAGATAAGAAGGATCATGACGTCATCGGAAGGCTGGCACGTTGCCATAGAGTTAGATCCTGAAAGGTTGCGTGTGATTCTAGATAGGAGACACATGGAGACTTCCAATGTAAGATCTAGCTCTCCTCTGCTTCTTAGGGTGTTGTACAATATTGAGAGAAGAGTTGGAAGGAGCTTTCATCAAGATGTGGGTGCTGATATGCTATCTGCATATGAGCTCGCAAGAGAGCTACACCTAAACATCTCACTTATAGATGTTCCCATACACGTAACTCTCAGAAGGCTGATGAGCGCACCAGTAACAGAGAGGTTAAAGCTTCTTATTGAAGGGATTCTAATGCTCTTATTGCCCTCAGGGAAAAAAGTACAGTTAGAGGAGTTCTTAAGTGTTGAGCATATAGAAAATCTTATAGAGACATTTAAGAGGAGGTATCCATCTATCTATGAAATGCTCGTCATAGAAAGGGATAGGTATCTCTTTAGGAGGATTATAGATCTCGAAAACAAGTTTGGTAATGTTATAGCCTTTATTGGTGCTCTTCACGCTATCAACTTAAGAAAAATGTTTGAAGTCCAGGGAAGGGATGTTTCAGATGTTGAACAACATAGGACATTCCTAACATATATCGTCAGATGAGAGATGCCGTAGGATAAACTACTAGAAACGCATCATACTATTTCTGCAGGCAGAGACCTCGCCTTTTAAGGCAAAGAGGACATCAAACACTGATAAGTCTTATCAAGTCCGTCCTTGTTATTATTCCCATGATCTTAGGGTATCCCCTTATCTTTCCGCTTTTTATCCTCATTTCGAGGATACTTCTTATAGTTGAGTCCATGTCCTCTATGTTCTGGGATTCATCTTCATAGCTCTTCCAGATGACTATTGGAAGGCACCCTATTCCCTCATCCCACATAATTTGAGCTGCATCAGATGCAGAAGTATTCAGGTCAGCACATATGACCTCTGTCTTCATGACATCCCTTATTAAGGCCTCCCTAAGGTGTTGCTGTATCCACTTTGTGGGCGTGTGCTCCTTTATCTTCACCAGGTGGAGTGCTATGTCCATCTCGGATATTATGCCAACAACTATTCCCTTGTGCAATACTGGAAGCCTCTCTATCTTCTCATTAAGCATTATATGCCTTGCGTGTATTATCCTGTCATCTGCTGCTACGCTGAACACGTTCCTCTTCATGATCTTCTCTATGGGAACGTCACTTTTTACAAGCCTTAAGAGATCTGACTTTGTTATAACGCCAGCAATTTCGCCCTCCTCCATGACGACAAACATAGGAACCTCTGTATCCTTTGCTATTGATACAACGCGCTCTATTGGTGTATCTGGTGATATCACGTAGTAGTCTTTTCCTTCTTCATGGCTTGTTAAAGAGCTTACGTGGATTCTAGACGGACTTATGGTTCCAGAGCGTATAGATCCTATCTTGTCCAGAACGCTTCTGTCGCTTATCACTCCAACAAACTTGCCGTCATCCACTACAGGGACTTTTGTTATTCCATACTTCTCCATTATTTTCACGAACTCATTCAGAGAAGCAGCCTTTGGAAGAACGATCACGTCTCTAGTCATCAGATCTGCAGCTTTCTCAAACTTTTCCATATATTTGGGCACCTCCTATTAGGGCAAAACCAAAAAACGCCCAACAAACCTCTAAACGCAAAAATAATTTATGAAACACCCTAAATAAAAAGTTTACTCTTAAGTTATCGCAATGGAAAATCCTTAAATTTATTGCACACTTATAGAGGGAACTTAACCTTTAGAAGGAGGTTACTGGTGCGGGGGCTGGGATTTGAACCCAGGCACCCCTACGGGACCGGCCCCTCAAGCCGGCGCCGTTGACCAGGCTTGGCTACCCCCGCACCGGGGGGATTCGGGATAAGCTCTCTCCTTTGATATTTTTCTAATATGCTGCTCTTAAATAGTTTTCCATAAGTCTTGTTACTCCTTTACTACCTCAAGAACCTTTTTCTTGAGCTCCCTTATCTTTGTCCTCCAGATGTGAGCTGCCGCCCATAGGGCATCGAGTGGACTTATTGATCCGTCTGTTTCGTACTTAAGGAGATAATGTGTCTCATCCCATAGGACGTCAACTATGCCGAAGGGGCATACCTCAACGCAGTCCCTACACATCTTGCACTTTTCTACGTCCTTTACCACAACTTTCTTGTTCTTCTTGTCAATTCTAAATATGCCCTGTGGGCATACGTCGACACATGGTGCATCAGGGCAGTCTTTAGGATACTTACATCCCTCGTTACGAACCATTGGATATGGCTTAAACGCAGGGGCTATTACTGCTTGATGTCTTGCATGTTCCTTTCCGATGCCAACGTTTGCTGTTATCCTAGCTATTAGTGATTGTCCCGGCCCAAGCGGTATGAGTGGTATGTCCTTGATCACAATCTCTGGGTATTCCTTCTTAAGAGGCCTTATATCAGAGCTCATGAGCATTATCGTGTCATCGCCTGTGTTACTGACATGAATCTCATAGTAGTACTTCTCGTCCTTAAGCTTCTTTAGATCCTTCAGATTTCCATTGC
>QMTU01000181.1 GCA_003663585.1 Thermoplasmata archaeon | reverse complement strand
GAAAGAGGGTGTATATATGTATATAAATGTAGCTCATTGACTCGAAACTTCCAGAGCTCGGATTGCTTTCTCTAAAGCATCAGCAACAAGCCTTGCTTTAACTTTGTCTTCGGGAGCAATCTCCTTGACTTTAGCCAGTTTTATCCAAGCTTCACGTTTTTCTGTCAGTTCTTTTATATAATTGGCTATAATCTCTTTCGGCTCTTTAAGAATCCCTTTCATTTCGTTACCTCAAGACTATTGGCTTGTAGAATTTGCAGATTATAGCAAGTTCATCTGGGCTGAACGGTTTCTCTGGGAAACTCTCGAGGTATTTGACTATGGCTTGATACAGAGCACAGACAGGGAGATGGCTGCAGTTGGTGCACTTTCTCCCTTCGCCTATGTAGCGCTCTATTTGCCTCCGTATTCCTGCAGCTTGTATATTACTTTGTGCCATGGTTTACACCCTGATAGGAATCACTTTATGTAGTGCTTGAAATTGAGCTCTCTTGGAATCTAATCCTGTCTTAGGGTTGTGCCAGAAACGGCTGAGCGGAGGCAATCTGTTGAGGACGTCTGTGATTAAGCATTTTAAGCTTTTGCCTAAGCTTTTCTCGCCGCTCCACTTCTTTTTTTGTTTCTGGAGTTTCGGTCCGACCCAAATGACGCCAATTTTCATACAAATCCAAGACACACTTTGCTTCTTCGCGTTTGACTCGGAGATAAGGATATAGGAGCTTAAGCACTTTGTAACATTGCCGCGCAGCAACTTGCCAGCCCCAATAACCTCTTGGTTTCCAATGGTGAACAATTCCACCAAATTGTTGCTTAAGCTCCTCGAATATTTCTTTGCCCCAGTAGAATCGCAGATGCAAATAAGCAACATGATATGGATGCTTGCGTAGTTTATCTCCTTCTCTTCGTTTATGGACTTGGATGATGATCGAACCCTCTCCGTCAACCAATCCTGCAAGATATTCAAGTGAAACCATATTTGATTACTTAGTAGTCGCATAATATAAAGATTGCTCCGCTCATTTGCCGCTGTGAGATCATTGTACACTGTCCATAAGTCTACTTCTTTGAATTCCAAGAGTTCACGGTTCTTCCCTATTGTTATATAGTCAGGCATAAGCTTCTTAGACAAGAACTTTTGTTCTGCTATTTTCTGTGCTATTTCACGGTTAAGCCTAAGCTGCACTAACTTCCTGTATTCATCAATGACTCTTTTCATGTCGTCAATTACAGATCTAATATTTTTCACAATAGCTTCTTTCTTGACTTCAAAGTTCTTTGTATGCTTCCTGTAGTAGTAAGACAATTTCTTCAAACCTATAAAGACACCATTTTCGCAGAACTCTCTGAACGTAAAGCCTGAAGCAGAGAATGCTAATGTTCCATCTATGCTGTTTTGAATAGTGAATCCAATTCTGGCATTATCTCTTCCTTCGATGTCATAAGGCACATCCACTATATAAGTAGCGTACATCCTGGTTCCTTCACTGGAGAAAGCTACGTGCTTGTTCTGGTAGAATTTCTTGAATGGCACAGCACCTACTTCATCAGCTATCTCATTTGCTATGCTCAAAGCTATCTGGTTTGGCAAAGCTTTGTAGCCTGAGCCTAGAACAGCAACCAACTTGCCGTCTTTTATAATTGCTTTGTAGCCGCTGGGTTTGTCATTGTACAACAATGGTGCCTGAATTATACCGTATTCTTTGAGGCTGGTATCTGCTTTACCAAAACTTATTCTCATTTCCTTCCCTCCGAGCAAGGTCTAATCTCACACTTTAAATTGTGCTCTTTGGCTAGCTTATTAGCTAGTATGATTGCCTTGTCTCTGGAATCCAAGCGTATTGTTAAAATATGTGGGCCTTCATCTATTTGAGCTGCTTTCTCAACATTTTCAAGTGCTTTGATTGCTGCTTCGCAAGCCTCTATAGTTGTTGGGTAGAGCTCTGGGTCGGCATGAAGCACAAACATTTCAAGTTGCTGTATACATTTTCTTACATGTTCAGACAACATTTTCCATACCTCCCGAGCGACAGTCTCTGCTGCCGCTCTTTGGGAGTAAAAAAAGAGGGGATTAGAGCTCCCAGACTTCGTACACATGCCACACCATCTCCGAATGAATGCAGCGACCGTAAAGCTTCCTGTTCCCGTTCTTCTCCAGTATTTTGAATTCTCCAGTCATTAGCGTTGAATTTGGATCTACATACGGATCCTTGAAGCCTAACTGCTTAGCAAAGCGTATTAAATCAGTTTTGTCTATGGCAATTATTCTCAAACCAGGAATCCTCGTACTCTTTGGTACAGCTAGCACTGTCATTTTTAGACCTCTATGACCTTATTTATTTTCTCTCGATAATCTATAGGTACATGGTTGTATAAGAACAACGCATACATAGGCAGCAGCATTTTGTTCGTCGAGTCAGCTCTGCAGCATGCTTCTATGAAATCATTCTCTAGAACAGCAGTTAAGAAATGCCCTACAGGCAAGTTCTTCCAATACCAAAGGTAGATATGCCACATGCACTCTGCAGCATGCTCTAAATCTTTCTCTGTTAAAGCTCCGTGCTCCACAAGATGTTTAACTAGACCTTGATCTTTAAGCCATATTATAATATCTTCCTTACTTAGGGTTTGATCCATGAATTTGTTGTAGAGTTTAGACATCACTTTACCTCCAAGTAAAGTAAACTGAATATTCAGACTTCCTAAATATCTTGGATCTCTCTAGCATAGTTTCGATGGCTTTGATTATTTCTTCTTTGTTGACCACTGCATGTCTTGTAGTCACCAAGTCGGGAGCAAATTCGACTACAATTTTGACTTTCTGCATTTATATTTTCCTCCGGTAGGTAATAGCGCAAAGGTG
>QMTU01000180.1 GCA_003663585.1 Thermoplasmata archaeon | reverse complement strand
GTATGAAAGAGAACTAGAGGAGGAATATAAGAAGATCGTTGAGAAAAGAGTTCAGGAAGCGGAGAAAGTAGTGAATGAGATAAACAGTCGATATAAGAAAGAATATGAGAAGTTAGAGATGTTGAGAGGAACTCTTAAGAATAAGGTTGACGACATTGTCAGGCTGTTTATTGAGAAGCTGTGATCTACGAAACGGGGGTAAGCTTCATGTTACTGCCTGAACGCATGTACAAAGTGATTGTCATAATGCCAAAGGATTACACAGGGAGGTTCTTATTTGAAATTCAAAAGGCAGGAATAGCTCAAGTTGAGGACGTTCACAAATTTCTCAAGGATATATCACCAGGAACACCATTAGAGTACTTCAAGGAAATCTCAAGCTATGAGCTCACCCTCTCAAGGATAATAGACACCTTTGAAAAGTACGTGAAAAGGCCTTCAGGCATCATGGAGCTGATAAAGCCACACCCGCCGAAGAAGTTCAGAACTAGAAGGCTCTCTCTGAATGACATAATCAAGGAGTGCCGAGAATATGTGCCTAAGATACTCTCAAAGGTGGAAGCTCTTGATCAGGATATCAAAGGTTTAATGGATGAAATAGAGGGAATAAAAAACACAATAAGCGTCATTGAAGGCGTGCCATTTGAGGACATAGACTTCAAATACCTTGGCATAAGAGAATACAGCGTTAGCGTGATAGTTAGAGTAGGCAATGTTGAGCCCTTTAAAGAACACGCAAGTAAGTACAATGCCAGTTATGTAATAAGAGGCGTTGAGAGAGGTAAGGAGACAATATATTATGCGCTTATAATTACAGAAAGAGAGTCCTGGGATAGGCTTCTTGAAGAGTCCCCTCCCGGGCTGATTAACGTCATTCACATTCCAGAGGATGCTGAGGGCTTTAAGAGCGAGTACTTGGAGACGTTAAGAGCTAGGATCGGAGATCTTAGGGAAAAGATTAACGAGAAAAAAGATGAAATTATTAAGTTGTATCATGAGAATGAGGAGAAATTAAAGATACTATATGATGAGGTTAGAAATGAGAAGGCCAGAAGGATGATCCCCTCAAGGTCTGGTGAGAGCCTTTATACAAGGACTTTAGCTTTTTGGGTTCCAGAGAGATCATTAGATAGGTTTAAGGAGATTGTTAATAGTATTACAGAGGGCAAGGCTGTAATAGGCATAGAAGAAGCAGAGATTGGAGAGGACGCACCAATACTGCTTAAGAACCCAAGATGGGCAAAGCCTTTTGAGTTTCTCACAAGGCTCTTCTCACCTCCCAAGTATGGAAAGGTCGATCCGACTATAATAATAGGGCCAATATTCGCCATATACTACGGCATTATGCTTGGAGACTTCTTGTATGGTTTTCTAGTCTTCCTACTTGGAGTGCTTCTAATGAGGGGAATGGGCAAGTACAGCCGTAATATATATGACTTTGGCTTCTTAATGGCAGCCTCTGGATTTACGTCAATGGCAACTGGGGCAATTCAGGGGAGCTACTTTGGGGATACATTCCAGAGGTTCCTTGGAGTAGGCGTTCCTATGATTTATGATCCCTTCTCTGATCCCATGAAGCTTCTCATCCTGTCCCTCTACATAGGTCTCTTCCAGCTGAACTTAGGAATGGTCTTATCGTCATACCAACTACTGCGTGAGGGACGTGTTAAGGAATTTATATGCGATAGGCTCTCATGGTTTATACTTCAGCCCGCAGGAGCCGTGCTCATATTGAATTTCCTTTTTGGAAAGGAATTCTCCCCAATAGTGATGAAGCTTGCTTACGTGGGTGTCCTTGTTGGACTTCTTCTGATATTCATAGAGCATAAAGGCCTAGGATTTTTTGAGATCACAGGATTCATAGGAGAGTGGCTTTCATATACACGTATCCTGGCTCTGGATCTGGCAACATCAGGAACTGCTATGACAATAAACATAATAGTAGGCCTTCTAGTGTCTGCAACGCCCTTTTTAATCCCCGTTGCAGTAATTATGTGGTTTGGAGGACACTTGATAAATGCCGTGCTTCAGAACTTGGGATCCTTTGTTCACTCCCTTAGGCTTCAGTACGTTGAGTTCTTTGGGAAGTTTTATGAGTCTGGAGGAATGGAGTTTAGACCTTTCTCCGAAATTAGACAGTTCACGATCATAGAGGGTGAGGAGTGATGGTCACACTTGGAACGGCGCTTGCCATAATTGGAGCAGGCCTTGCAGTAGGTCTCTCCGCAATAGGCTCGGGAGTAGGAGTGGGAATTGTAGGAGCAGCAGGTATAGGAGTTTCAGGTAATAAGCCGGAGAAGTTTGGTAGGGCTATACTGTTCTCAGCAATCCCCCAGACTCAAGCAATATATGGTCTTTTAGTTGCAATCATTATACTTTTGAAGACAGGTGTCTTATTCAGAAATCCTGTTGACCTTCCGCTTGGAACTGGGATCGCAGCGCTTGCTGCAGGAGTTTCTGTAGGGTTTGCTGGCCTTTCTGCTATAGGTCAGGGGGTTACAGCATCTGCTGGGGTTAATGCCATAGCAGAGGATGACAGGATATTTGGTAGGGCAATAGTGTTCTCTGTGGTTCCTGAGACACAGGCTATTTACGGGCTTCTCATGGCCATAATCATACTGATGTACACGGGCTTTTTGGGAGCGGAAATAAAGGACGTTCCAGTCGAAATTGCAATTGCCATGCTTGGGGCAGCGCTTTCTGTGGGGATTGCGGGAACTTCTGCCATAGGCCAGGGGATAACTGCTGCCTCTGGTATAAACGCTGTGATGAAAAATGAAGGCATGTTTGGGCGTGCCCTTGTCTTCTCAGTCCTCTCTGAAACTCATGCCATATTTGGACTCCTAATAGGCTTTCTTATAC
>QMTU01000179.1 GCA_003663585.1 Thermoplasmata archaeon | reverse complement strand
GCATTAGGTATCAGGACGTCATTCCCGTCTTTGAATTTTATATATAAAAAGTAGACTCCATCGAGAGGCTTTGAGAATGCGTCTTGAGTTGGTATACGTGCTATGATTGTATTGTTTCCTATATAGGTTAAATCACTAAGAGTTATTTCTGGATTGTTTGGTGGAGAGAGAAGTTTTATGACATCAACGTCCTTAGACGAGTATTTACTTGATAGTGTTATCGCAATTGTTGACCCCGGATGAACGTACTCAGGCGCCCCTGGAGAAGGCATAAGAACTATTTCCCTTGGGGCATAGGACTCCTTAAAGAAAACGTACGCATGTGCTGTGGTGGTTCCTATAGCAGCAGTAATGACTGAGATTGCTACTATAAGTACAAGAATAACTGAGGTAATTCTTCTAGTCATCACAATACCTCCGGAAGGAAATTTATAGCTGTAAGTTAATTAATCCTCGGCATCAGCTTATAGCTGGTCACTCTAAAGGAGATCCTCATTATGAAAGTCAGTAAATATTTATGAGCATTGTCATTCTGCTCCTTCGGTTAAGGAGCAGTCCTTCTCTAATTGCAAGTATTGTAGTGAACAATTATTTAAACCTTCCTTAATACTCACTTGCTCTGAAAGACGGGCTTTGCAAACATGGGTTTTATAGCTGCCATCTCAAAAAAGTGCTTTAACAGAGAGTAATTACCAAGATTCTCCTCACTTTAAAAGATGAAGCTTAGGTAAGTTTATTATGAACATTTAAATGCCTCGCTTTGATATAACCTTTAGAATTTATTAAGCATCAGCCAATCAAGAACTAGTGTTTTGAGCCTCTGCAGTTATAATCAAGTCATCATGATATAGTTCAGTTTATTGATATATTATTAGTAATGCTTGTTACCCTTGGAATAATATATTATTAATGTTCACTGACTATTATCTGTAAATGTCTATGAGCCTACACGAAAACACTCAAGAAAACGTTAAGGTTTACACTAAGATTACTTAACATTTGAAAAATTTTTTATGGAGTTTCATGAACATAAACTCAAATTTATGGGATTAAGTTTAATAGATGTTAAGCATATGCTTATGGGTTTCCTTCTTCTCTTAGAAATAGCATCTGATTTAAAATTCAAGCTCAGATTTAGAGTAAAGTATATAAAAGAAATACGACAATCATTTAATTGGGTGAGGGATATGACTGAGCTAGCTAAGGCACCTGTTGCTAGACTTATACAGAAGGCTGGTGCTAAGAGGATCTCAGCAGCAGCTGTAGAGAAGATGGTCGAGCTTGCAGAGGAGTACATTACAAAGGTCGCAAGGAGAGCTGTTGAGCTTGCCAAGCACGCAGGAAGAGTTACCGTAAAGGAAGAGGACATCAAGCTCGCTGCTGAGGAGCTAAGATAAAGTAGTTATCTTCTTTCCGCTCTCACTACTCTATTTTTTATTTTTACAACTTTAATAGAGCTTATTTCTGTTGATTTTGTATTTTTATCTCTAAAACATGAGCATATACTTTTTGTACTCCCATGCTGTTATCTCTCTCTTAAATTCCTCATATTCTGCCTTTTTAAGATCTATATACCTCTCTACAATTTTTCCAAGCACTTCGTGAGCCCATGAACTCTTGTCTAACTCTCTTAAAGCCTCTTCAAAGGTCATTGGTAGCTTTGGCACATCTTTACTCTCATATGCTGACCCCTTGATGCTCTTAGGAGGTTCATCCTCATTAATAATGCCGTCTAATCCTGCGAGTGCTATTGCAGATATTGCTAAGTATGGGTTTACCATAGGGTCTGGATTCCTAACTTCAATGCTCTTTTTTGAGGCAGGAATCCTTATCATTGCAGTTCTATTTGCAAAACCCCATGTTATTGCTGAAGGAGCCTCATGTGCTCCAAGCCTCTTGTAGGAGTTTATAGTAGGATTTGTTATGAGAGCTATCTCCCTAGCGTGTTTAAGAACACCTGCTATGAAGTGCTTTCCAATATCCGTTAGTTCTCCATTTTTATAGAACACATTTTCTCCAGACTCATTTTTCAAGTAGAAGTGCATATGGAGACCGCTACCTGCCTCATTAGGGAATGGTTTAGGCATAAAGGTTGCAACACACCCATGGTTAAGGGCAATGTATTGTACCATACTTCTAGAGATCACAATGACATCACTAGATCTCTTGACGGTCTTAACCGGAGAGATCTCTATCTCCTGCTGCCCTGGGCCATTTTCATGGTGATGATATCTAACAGTAATGCCCATGCTCATAAGAGCCCTTACAGTTTCACTTCTAATGTCTAAGTACTCATCAAAGGGCATATTCATCATGTAGCTTGTAATGTACAGCTTTGGTGAGGGGGCAGGACTCCTTTCCTCTAAACTCTCCTCAGGATGCACGTAGTAAAATTCTAATTCAGGTCTTATGTAAAGAACATACCCATACTCCTTAAACTTCTCATCAACGATCCTCGCGACCCTTCTTACATCAGTGTCAAGGGGGCTTCTAGTAACCTTGTCTAGGAGGTAAGTAAAGTATATAGTAGCATTATCATTGCCTATTTTCATTACATACTTGCTCTCCTGATCAGGAACTGCTATTATATCTGAGTCCTCAGTTCTTGATATTCCAGGAAGGGATGAGCCATCTACACCAACACCTTCTCTTTCAAATTCTGCATAATCGCTGCTACCTTCTGGGATATATAAGAAGTGGGGTACTCCTAAAACATCAATGACAATTGCCACTCTGTACTTCAAGTGAATCACCTCCTAAGTAAGTACAAGTTGTGAGAGAGTGAGAAAAAATCTCTCAGACAAGAGCCGTCTCATCATCAGTCAGTCCGTATGCCCTTCATCACGGAGGCAATTAGGTTATTAT
>QMTU01000178.1 GCA_003663585.1 Thermoplasmata archaeon | reverse complement strand
TCGGAAGAGTAACATTAGGCTTTTCCTTGATAATACTAATTGAGTTTTTTATGATGGCATTTGAGAGCGCATGGATTAAAGAACCGCTTATAAATGTCCACGACCCTACGACAGATATTGTTCTGTTAGTTGAGCTTGCAGCTATATTAATTGGGCTTTTTCTAACTAGGACTTACATGTTCGAAACAATGCCTATAACAATATCCGATGGATTCTTTATGGTTGCCCTCGCCTGGCTTGTTGTAAGTCTTCTTGCATCAATACCATACCTTGCAGTTTCCCTTCCTCAAGCAAGGCTTGAGCCATATAAGGCGATATTCGAGGCAGTTTCTGGAATTACTGCCACTGGATTAACTGCCTACTCAAATGTTGAGGTACTTCCTAAATCCATACTCTTTTGGAGAAGTCTTACAGAATGGATTGGGGGTCTTGGAGTTGTTACAATGTTCTTAGGATTTATAATTCATAGGGTACCTGTAGCAATGGCCCTCTATAGGGGAGAGGGAAGGGAGTCTGAGAGTATAAGAATGGGGAGCGTTATTGAGCTCAGCAAAAGGATTACAATGATATATGTAGCGCTAACACTTCTTGCAATAGCTCTCTTTAGAATATTTGGTATGAGTACCTTTGACGCAATAAATCATGCAATGACGGCCATTGCCACTGGTGGCTTCTCAACAAAGAATAATAGCTTGGCAGGATACTCTGTATATCTTCACTATTCTGCGATATTTATAATGTTCCTTGGAGCAATATCTTTTGATTCTCACCTCAAAGTATTTCAGAATATTAAAAACCTAAAGAGCTTCTTTAACATGGAAACGGTTCTGCTCATACTTCTCCCTGCAATGTTTACGGCTCTCTATGGAGTGGTAACGTTCCTTAGAGGAGAGGCATCATTTCTTAGGACCCATGACTACTTATTTACTGCCGTTTCTGCAATAACTGGGACAGGGTTCTCTGTCACTAATGTTGCTAACTATTCTGATCTCACAAAGCTCACAATAATATTATTGATGGTTATAGGAGGATGTTATGGTTCAACATCCTCGGCTCTTAAGATACTAAGGATAATAATTCTTGTAGATGTTATATTATGGCTTCTTAAAAAGAGCTCATATCCCTCGTCCACCATAGTGCCGCTGAGAATTCTTGGTAGACAGTTTAGAATTGAAAATGTGGTCTACTCACTTCTTTATTCCATGATTTATCTTATTTCCCTTTTTGTTGCATCTCTTGCAATACTTCTCTTTACTGGAAATTCACATGGATTTGTAAACGTTCTTTTTGAGGTGGCATCTGCTCAAGGAAATGTGGGCCTTAGCGTGGGCGTCTCTGGATCTCATATGCCTGTTTCAACAGCTATTGTGCTAATTATAGTAATGCTTTTAGGAAGGCTTGAAATCACCCCGTGGATTGTGTTTATTCATAGAATTGCTATGATGATGGCATCTGCGCGTTCTGAAACATGAGCTTACAGAGAACATTTAACCTAACAAAATTAAATATAGGAGAAAGGACTATTAGCTTATGAAAGGGTCTTAATAAAGAAATATTCTACAAGGGGTAAGGCTGCTTTTAAGCAAGCCTTAGCCCTTAGTAGTAAAGTGTTGGAACCCATAATGTGTTAAGATGGTGTTAGGGAATGAATTTGGACTCAAACGAATATCCCCCATATAAAGATGAAATTGAGAGTGCAATTGCTCTCTTTTATGGAGGTAACGTTGAAGAAGCTATATCTAAGATAGATGATCTAATAAGAGAACACGGAGAACAGCTCGACCTTGTGATATGGAAAACGTATATGCTTGCCCTATCAGGTAATCCAGACTCAGCATATGAGTACATAAAAGACTATGAAGACACCTTTAAAGATCACGCAGAATACTGGACACAGAGAGGTTTCATTAGACTCTTCATGAACGATCTCTTTGAGGCGCAAGAGGACTTTAAAAAAGCTCTAGAAATTGATCCAAAGTCTTATCATGCAACAATTGGCCATGCATATGTCCTGTATCAGCTTTCCTTACTGCTCACAGTTGATGAGAAGGATTTGGAAAATGCCCTAAGCATGCTTGCTGAGAGACGTAAAGATGGCTTTGATACCGGAGAGCTACACACACTTATAGGTTTAATAAAGAATGCTCTCGGAAGAAAAAAGGAGGCTCTAGGAGACCTCATTACTGGATATTTAAAGGGCGTAAAAGAGGCATTAAGCACTATAGTTGATATTTGTGAGTCTCTTGGAGATTACTCTCCAATAAACAAGCTCCTTGAAAGTGGGATAAGCTATGAAATGCTGGAGAACACTCTTGAGAATATAGGAGATTACGACAGCTATCTTATCCTAGCTACAAGGCATTTAAGGGAGGAGTATTCAGACAACCTGTGTATAAAATGTATAAACATAGCCTTTAACGTTGAGAGATATGATATAGCTGAGGATCTTCTTAACATGTTCATAGAACGCCATCCTGAAGACATCATGGCCAAGAGGTTACTAGGAGAAGCATATGTATACCAAGGTGAGCTTAATAAGGGCCTTGAAATTCTTCTTCCTCTTCAGGAGAACTTCTCTGGGGATTCTACATATCTAAACGTTTTGGGATATGTTTACTACAGCCTTGGAAAGCCAGAAGTTGCCTATAAGTACTTCTTGGACTCCGTTAAAGCAGATCCAAATAACGCCTCAGCTTGGACAAACCTTGGAATATATCACTATGAGATGGGAGATACTAGCAAGGCAAAGGAGTATCTAGAGAAGGCAATAGCACTTAATCCAGAGTTAAAGACCGCGAAGTATTACCTTATGGCAATATATAAAGAAATAGGAGATGAAGAAAACTATAGAAGAATTAAGGACTCTCTAGAGGC
>QMTU01000177.1 GCA_003663585.1 Thermoplasmata archaeon | reverse complement strand
CTACAGAATATATTTATATATAAGTTAAGTATTAATGTATATGTAAATATACAAAATAAAAAAAAAAGGTGATCAGCATGCCTGGCAAGAAGAAAACAGCCATTTTGATTGTTGTACCAAATGATTTGCTGGAAGACTTCAGGAGCACAATAAACCGTGTATTGGGAGGAAAAAAAGGAGATCTTAGCAAAGCAGCATGCGAAGCTTTCGAGATGTGGATCAAAGAAAAGAAAATCAAAATGGCTGTTGAAGAAACCGTACAGGATATAACATATGTCTTAGGGAAAAAGGAGGGATAGGAGTGTTTGCACCTACTTGTTTAGACTGTAGAGCCGTAATGAAAAAAGTAAAGACTGGAATAAGCATAATAGTGGTTAAGCAAGGCTGCAGCTTAGAGTATGTGCCTGACGATGTACTCTACTTGCTCAGAGGAGACATCTATGAATGCCCTGTTTGCGGCCGCAAAGTGATAAGCGACTACGGAAGCAAAATCAACCCTGATGTAGAAGCCATTACGAATGCTATGAAAGGTGAATATGTAGTTGCAGAAATCGAGTAAAGGAGAACGCAGAGATTTTCCTCAGTGGAAAGTAGACTTAGTCTATATAGCTCAAGACGGTGTATGCACTAAGTGCGGCGGCACACTAGCACATGGCTTTCATAGGCACCACAAGGACGGCAATCCTCATAACAATTCAATAGATAATCTGGAACTTCTCTGCGCTGAATGCCACAGAGCTACTCTAGGCGAGAAATACAAAGCTCATGTGGCCCAGGAGAGGAAAGTCTTAGAGCAGCTCAACAAGCTTATTGAGTTAGGCTTCGAAGGCAAGTTAAGCGGTGCCAACATGGAGAGACTCTTAGAAGCTATGACTTTAAGTCTAAAAGTAAGCAGGCAAGTGAACGAAATGGACAAAGGGATAGAGTATCCGTCTCCGTGGCTTGTATTCGGCCAGAGACAAGGAGAATTAGCCAGGATAACTGAAGCCTACTTGAATGGCTTAAGAGAAGGAATCAAATTAGCAGAGGCTGCTAAGAATGGGAAGCAGGAAAGCAATTGAGAAGCTTAAAGAATTAAACTTGAATTGCCCGGAATACTTATTCTTAGAGAATTACCACGACATAAACAAAATTGATCCATATGCAGAATATAGCATTAGAAGTGTACCTAAAAAAGACTTCCCAGCATTTACGAAGCATTCGATAATGGAGCTGCTTTCTAACCGCTTCCGTTATTTGGAACCTCATTGGCCGCCCCATGCTTATTACATGCTTGGAAATAAAGCTAAGAATTTCTGCTCAATATTGCTAGCTCTAGACATTCAGCCTATGGTGTGTAAACTTATAGACCCAGATGATGCAGTCTTTGCTGGTGCTGCTATAAGAGAAGAAAGTTCAATAATCATAGAAATAGCTATCGGCCCTGTAATGGTTAGGAAAGTAACCAGAGATGGAGAAGTAGATTTCTCATTTAGCTATCATATCAGCGAAGTTGATTCAATAGAAGAGAAGCTAAAAACTTTGCCTAATGAAGTTGAAGAAGGACTGCTTAAAATAGCTAAAGAGATAGCAGAAAAATTGCCGGAAAACTACATAATAGAGTTGTCGTACTACCGTATTCCTATAGGCTGGAAGCGGCAGAAGCAGATATACTGGGACATTTATGATGCTTCTAATGCTCTTGAGGAGCTGAAGTGGTGATGGAGGAAACAAGATATACACGTAAATACGGAGGGAAATTAAACTTAACTCTCTGCGATCCTTATGAGCTCTGTGAGAAGAGAAAGAGAATTCATCGAGATTATCTTGCTCATTTATTCCGTTTCTACTTTGTTGGCCGCTTGATCAAGAGGGGCATGAGAATTCTAGATGTAGGAGCAGGCACAGGAGCACTGGCAGAAACTTTGTACCGTAATATGTTAAAGCCTGAGCATTATTTAGCTGTAGATATTAAGCCAAGCCATATACAAAAATTAACAGATTTAATATCTAAAGTAAATTTCGATATGAGCGTAATCAAAGCAGATATACGGACGGAACGCTTTGCTGCAGCTTATCCTGAATACTTCGATGTAGTATGCTGCTTCGAAGTCATTGAACATTTCGAGTCTTACTGGGACAAGCCTGAGTATTTAACTAATGTTTTAGAGCAGATGAAATACGCTGTTAAACCAGAAGGAGTTATACTGCTCAGTACTCCTAACTATGACGGTAAGCACAAAGCCAAGAACCATATTTACGAGTATACCGAGGAAGAATTAGAGACAATATTCCAAAAGCATGCATTGAAAGTAGAAAAGAAATTCGGTACGTTTATGAGTTTAGGTCGACCTAAGCAAGCTAAGCAGATTTTGAGTGAATGTGAATATGAGGTCTACAGCAAGCTCTATGAATACTATAATAGTTCAATACTTAGCGTTATGTTTGCTCCTTTACATCCAAGTGAATCTAGGAATATCCTCTGGGTTCTAAGAAAGAGGTGATTAAATGTCTAAAATAATTGAAGGAGTAAGTCACTTAGATGTTATCAAGAGAGCTGCCGATGTGTTATTTACGTTTGCCACTCCTGAAGAGCGAATTGTTGGAGACTGGTGCATGCAGAAAGCAGAGAAACAGATGATGGCAGAGCTTTTGAATGTGGTGTTCCAAGTTAAGAAACCAGGGTTCCGCTGGCATACTATGCTGAGAAGAGGAAACCTCTTGGAAGCTTTAGATTACCTGTTAGGCTTGAATCCTGGATTCTGCTACAACATGATTAAATTCTACCAGAAGTGGATAGAGAAATACGATGGAATTCTGATTTACTCATACGGAGCTCGAATACAAGGCACAGAGCCTTACCCAGCAGACTTTGAGCCTAACCAGATGGACCAATGG
>QMTU01000176.1 GCA_003663585.1 Thermoplasmata archaeon | reverse complement strand
TATCAAGAGATATTAGATAAAGAGATAATGCTCTACAAGACTGATGTGAATGCTTTAGATGAGCTCTTAGGAGGAGGCTTCAAGAGTTCGTCTACTGCTGGCTTAGCAGGCCCTCAAGCTACAGGCAAAACTCAGATATGCAATCACATGCTTGTGCAAGTGACTTGCAAGTATAAAAGAGATGGAGTCTTCATAGAGACAGAGCTTAACACATTCAGCAATCCTAGATTGAGACAGATAGCTGCAGCTAGAGGCTACAAATATGATCCTTCTAAAGTCTTGGTGGTTCCAGCTAGGCGGATAAGAGATGTAGGAATGCAGTTTTACCAATACGAAAAAGTCTACGAGATCGCTGAAGCTAAAGGTATGGATGTAGGAATAATCATTGTTGATAGCTTCACTGCTTTGTTTCAGAGGAAGTACACAGGAAGAGAATTGTTGCCTGATAGAAAACAAGAGTTAGGAAGACACTTGTCATACTTAGAGGATTTAGCTAAGGAGTGGAATGCCTTGCTCTTGTGCACTTGCCAAGTAATCGAGTGCCCTGTGTCTCCTATGGAAGCGAGAGGAATGATGAGCAGCAAAGATGTACGTGTGCAATTTGGTACAAACTACATGGTGTGGGGAGGTCATATACTCAGGCACACTTTAGGCACTTGGTTGAGCTTAGTCAAAGTAGAGAAGGATATTTGGAAAGCTATACTCTTCGACAGCAGTGAAGTTCCCAGCGGCGAGTGCTACTTCAGAATAACAGAGAAAGGAATAGAAGATGTAAAGAAGAAAGAGATAAAGTAGGTGCTGATATGAGCAATTACCACAGGAACACAAAGAGGCTAATTCAGATCCACGATGAAATTATAAAGTTAGGCTTCGCTGACAAGTACAATTTAGACTTCTGCTACGAAATTGCTAGAGCTTCAGGAGAATTAGGAGCTGACTACCCTAGCGATGAAGCTATAAAGCTTGCAGAGTCATGGCTCGAAGAATTCCGTAAAACCGGCAAAATTAAAACTTTGGAAGCTGATGAAAATGGTTAGAATCAAGAGAAAATTCCAGGTAGAATGCAGGCACGGACAGTTTCTTTTGTACTTACCTTGCAACTGGGTTAAAGATGGTTTCTGCGGTGCTGATGGAAAGAAATGCAATGCAAAGATAAGAGGGTAAAAATGAACAACAAACAGAGAGTGTACATATTGCTTTGGATATTCTTAATAGGCATAATGCTGTATGCAATATCTCCATTAATTGCAGCATTATATTTTGCTACTGTACTCGGCATACCTGTAGCGATTCGTTTGATAATTTTGATCGGAGAAATATACGAAAAACTAGGTGAAGAATATGAGCGAAGCCGAAAAGAAGAAGACTAAACAGACTGCTTGGGAATGCCCAATATGCGGAGTAAAAGCTGTTATAATAGCTCCAGGAGCTCATATTTCGATGCTGCAGTGCATGAACTGCGGCTGGAGCATGAGCGTTCAGCAGTGGAACCGCTTATCTAAAGAAGAGAAGAAGAAGTTAAGGAAGAAAAAGAAGCGTTTCAAAATATTCTGAGGGATTGTATGAGCATTATAATCGACAGTAGAGAGGCCAACCTCTCTAAGACAATATATGAGAAGCTGTGCAAAACATTTAATGTGCAGGTTCTTTACTTGCCTGCAGGAGATTATTTATTAGCCGATGGAGTAGCAGTAGAGAGAAAGACTGGAGCAGGCTTCTACTCTGACTTGATAAGCGGCCGCTTATGGGAGCAATTAAACAAGCTTTGCGAATGCTACCAGAAGCCTATTGTCCTTATAGAAGGTTTAGAATACAATGGCAGGCTTAGAGAAGCAGCTTCAGTGTGCAGAGCAGGGATCTCAACTATATTGCTTCACTGGAGAAAAATCCGCTTGTTGTTCACTAAAGACGAGAATGAGACTGTATACTACCTTAAGTATTTAACCAGCAGAATAAGCAATCCTAAGAAGAAAATCTATGTTCCTCCATTCGTAAAGAAAAGCAGGAAGCCTAGCGAAATAAGATCTTATATGCTCCAGTGCATTTCAGGAATAGGGCCTAAAGCTGCTCAGAGAATTCTAGAGAAATTCCCTACTCTGGAGAAACTATGCTTAGCCAAAGAAGAAGACTTAAAGAAAGTAGTCCCTAGGAGTAAACTCCCTATTTTAGTAAAAGTAATAAAAGGTGAGAGGTGATAGCTTGAAGAAAGTAGATAAATGGCTAGTTAAACTAGCCAAAGAAAGAAATTTAGAATTAGAAAGATTGAGGGAAGAATATGCATTGATAAGAAGTGATTTAGAGAAACGAGGTATGAAAGGGGATTTGGATGCAATAGCAAAGAACATGCTCATGGTAAAGTACAGAGAGTACAAGACTCTCAAGAGAAAGAGGAAGTATCCGCTAGAGAACTTTGTAGGCTTCAAGATAGGAGATGTAGGCTTGACTGATGATGCTCAGAGAATGAGAGAGTGGGCCAGATATGTTGTGGATAGGTATGGCTTGGAGTATGCAAAACAGCAAGGCTTAGTTGAAGAGAGAGAAGATGAAATAGTAGTCCTAGATACAAGGAAGACAATATTCGGCAGAGAGAACAAGAACTATGGCAAGCCATTGCCTCCGGACTTGAAGCTTAGACGCAGAGATTTGATATTCTTAGCGAAGAAAGCTGACGACGAAGAATTCATGTTCACAAGGATCCAGACCAAAGACAACAAGCTTGCAGTGGCTTGGGGAGACGTTCCATTCCATGTCCCAGTGTCTTTTACAGCTGCTGTGCAAACCGCTGATGCTTCTGGATATTTGCTTTCGAGTTCTAGCGCTAAAGCTACAATGACCGTTTTCAGAGAGATAAAGGAGAAGTGGGATATCTACAAGATTTTCAAGAAG
>QMTU01000175.1 GCA_003663585.1 Thermoplasmata archaeon | reverse complement strand
CTCTTTAGCTCATTAAGAACCCTTTTTGGAATTACTATTTTATATCCACCAAGAACCCTCTCAAGCTCGTATTCTAAGTTAAATCTAAACTGAAAAGGAGCAAGGAGAAAATTAGTGTCAGCTACTACTATAAACATTAGGATCCTCCTCTAATTATTCCATAGCCTATTAGCCTCCATCTATCCGTTATCCTTCTGCCTATAGCTACTCTGTCTCCTTCTTCGGCTACTACAGGCCTTGTAAGAACAATCTCAGCATGATCTCCCTTCACTGACCTAACGTATCCTAAGGACACAGCAGTATTCACGGTGATCATCAGAGGCTCTCTGACTTGAAGTGGTCTCACCTTAACTTCCTCTTCAAGCCCAATTACATGCTTAAATAGGTGTATTTCAAGCTCTAGACTTGTAAGTGTAGGAGGTAGCTCATCTGGTCTCCCAACAACGTTTCCTATCATGTTATCAGACTTAGTAAGTGCCGGATCAAGCTTAGTTCCTATTCCTACAAGCCCACCAGGTCTTGCTTCCTTAAGAGGCATGTTTCCACTTGTGAGAGATGTGATCTCTGTATAAAGAGGCTCCCAATAACGCCTCCCATGATGCTCTACACGTATCCCCGGCCTTATTTCTATCTCATCTCCCACTCTAAGGATTCCCTGCTTAAGAGTGCCTCCTAAAACTCCTCCTACAAGCTTTTTTACAGGAGTCCCTGGTCTGTTGACGTCAAATGATCTCACAATATATGCTATAGGAGGCTTGCTAGGATCCCTCTCCGGTGTGGGTATGAACTCCTGTATTGCTTGAATGAGTACATCTATGTTCGCATCGTGCTGTGCGGAAAGAGGAATTATAGGAACATCATAGACATCATACTGTTCTAGGAACCCTATTATTTCCCCATAGTTCTCCTTTGCTCTTTCCTTTGAAACAACATCTATTTTGTTCTGTACAACGATTATATTCCTTACATTCAAGATCTTAAGTGCCATCAAGTGTTCCTTTGTTTGTGGCTTGGGACATACCTCATTTGCCGCTATAACTAGTATTGCCCCGTCCATTAAGGCAGCTCCAGATAGCATGACAGCCATAAGAGACTCATGTCCAGGAGCGTCGACAAAGGAGACACTTCGCAGATATTTTGCCTCAGACCCACACTTCTCACAAATGGGCTTATTTGTATATGCATCTGGCTCAGGGCATCCCTCACACTTATATATGTCCATGTTTGCATATCCCAGTTTTATTGTGATGCCTCTTCTTATCTCCTCAGAGTGAGTATCTGTCCATATCCCCGTAAGTTTGTATGTGAGCGTTGTTTTTCCATGATCAACATGACCAACCATTCCTATGTTGACTTCAGGTTGCCTTTTTTGTGTGCTCATGAGACGTCCACCTCGTTAATCTATCTTATTAGTAACAATAGTCATCAAGAAAAAACTCAAGAAAGTGCTTAAAGTTTGCGTTCTTTCAGTTAGGGATTAATTAGCTATAGCTCTTATTATAGTGTGAAACTTAGTTTTAAGGTCATCTCATATATTGAGATCGCAATGTCCGAAATGTCATTTAAAGGCCTTACAAAAACCCTGTCGGAAAGTCAAATTTTAGTACATCAGTCAAGTAGTGCTTAAATATCAGTGAAAAATAAAAACTTGCACAGGCTTCATTATACTCAGAATTTTTAAATCCAGTCACATAATCTAAAATTATGATAGCCATTATTGGCTCAGGAATTGCAGGACTTACTGCTGCAATCTCGCTTATAAAAAGAGGTTTTGATGTAGTGGTGTATACTCCAGACGTTTTTAAGTCAAATTCTTATCTCGCACAGGCAGGTATAGCATTACCACTAACTAATGGTGACTCCCCTTTAAATCACGTACTGGACACCTTAAAATCCGGTAAAGGGCTATCTAATATAGAAGCCGTTTGGAATGTCATCTCTAAGGCTACTGAGGCATATGATTTTCTAACATCTTTAGGCTTAGAATTTGATTATATCTCTAAGGAGGGAGGGCATAGCACTGCAAGAGTATTTTCAATAAGAGGAGAAACTGGAAAATGGATCACTACTAGACTCATTGAGGTCTGCAAGGAGTACGGCATAGATATAATTAATAAGAGCGTTGAAGGCTTAGCTATAGAGGGCAGAGAATGTTATGGAGTGATCGTTAACGGAGAGCTTATTAGGTCTGATGCCGTTGTCTTGGCCTCTGGCGGGTACTCAGCCTTATACAAGTACTTTTCTGGAGTTGATAGCGCTATAGGAGTGCTCATTGGTGATGCGATAATAAAAGGCGCTATTGCCAGCAGTCTGGAGTTTATACAATTCCATCCTACAGCGTTCATCGGTAAAAATCGTGTGATCCTCATTTCAGAGTCTTTAAGGGGTTTTGGCGCTAAGATTATAGATTCAAATGGAAAAAGGTTTGTAAACGAGCTAGCAACAAGAGACATAGTGTCTAGAGAAATATTTAGGCGTATTATTTCTGGAGAAAGAGTTTTTCTTGACCTAAGAGGAATAAATAACCTAGAGGAGATCTCTCCATTTGTCTACAATTCTTTAGTAGAAGAGGGGATAGATCCCAAAGAGGATCTCGTTCCTATAATGCCTGTAGCTCACTATACAATAGGTGGGCTTTTCACAGATTTATACTATAGAACTACTATCAGAAGACTTTATGCTATAGGAGAATCTGCTGAAAATGGCTTCCATGGTGCCAATAGACTTGCTAGTAACTCCTTACTTGAGTGCGTTGTTAGCGGAATTGAAGTTGCAAGAACTATAGCCAGGGACCAACCAAAGAGTCCTGGGAGTCCTGTTAACTTAAAAGTATTTGAGGGTTCTTTAGACAGCATAGAAGATCTCAGAGAGATCTTATGGAATAGTGT
>QMTU01000174.1 GCA_003663585.1 Thermoplasmata archaeon | reverse complement strand
TGCTCAGTTAAGTAGTCAGAGCCATTAGTGTCATCCCAACACACTCCCTTGTAGTTGGGGTTTCCAGGCCCTGCGCGTCTCCAAGCGTTTCCGTGATCCCAGAAGACAAGCGCATAGTGCTCAGATGGGAAGTGCTCATGTACATAGGTGACGAACTCTAAAACAGTGTTAGGATCTCCCATGTTTCTCTCTCCAAGGTCTACTAGAAGTTGCGAGCTTATGTTCTCAGGATCTGTGTCAAACTGAACTAGATATATCCTCGTATCTGTCCAATCTCCATTACTCGTGTCATATCCCGGAGTCCTGTCCATCATAACTACTATTGCAACGTCATCTGTGGATCCAGCCATCTCCATCTCGTTGAAGTCTGATATCCCCGCTCCTTCGAGGTTGTTGTCAGCATCAAGGTACACCATGAAAACCCACTTATACTTTGCATTTGCCTGTTTGCCCTCCGTAATTGCAGATATCTGTGCTGGAACTATAGAGAGCACTAACATCACAACTATTGCAACAGCAAAAAGTCTAGCAAAATACCTATTCATAGGTACATCACCCTGGCTAACCATTATCTATACTTTTTGTTGAGAAATAGCTATATAATTTGCGAAATATTGCCCCCTAGAGTTATTATCGCCTAACAGAAAACTATTTAAGGTTTATACCAGAAAAGGGATTGATTTTTTAAACAAAATAGTTTAATAACAGTCTTGAGTCGATATTTTACCGTTTGATCATATGTGAAAATTAAACCAGAGAGATCGCCACAAAATTATAGTTTAAAGCGGTCTCCATAAGAAGTTCTATCCTTTATAGGAGGCATCTTGTAACATTACCGCAAAAAGTAGAAAAGATTGTCTTAAACGGCGGCTTGCAGCCGAATCCTCATTAGCGCCCGGGACTCGGGCTCCCTCAGACCGGCACGGAGCACTATACTAAACTGAGCTAGTGAAATATAAACGTTGTCCTCTTCTGTGGTGCTAATTTCACGTGTTCACATACGTTCAAAAGACTTAAAAGAGCTTTTGCAGGAATAAATAGTGTACAAAAGTACCAGCGAATTTATAAACCGCTAACGACTATTAAGCTCTCTTTTAGCGTCTCTGCTAGGGTCTTATATACAGTCTTATAGTTAAAGAAGCATTGTAATGGCGTGATTAAGATGAATAAGGCTTCAAAGTCTCAGAGGCCTCTTAGAATGGATAAGCACTCGAAAACAATCCTAAATGGAATAATCCTAAAAGCGTCAAGCTATGCTGTGTCAAGGGAGAGTGCTTACAAGATTCTCTCAAAACTTCACCCAGTAAGTACTAAGGAGGAGATTCTCAGAAGGCAGGAGCTCATAAGGAACTATTTTAGAGCTCTGTTAGGGAGTGATATTGAGGAAGTGAGAAATCTATTGGAGAAAGCACTAAGTGTAGAGCTTGTCTTTAAAGAAAAGCTTACAGATAGGGTTATAGTAACGGATAACAGTGATGATTATAAGATATTAAGGACTATATCCAACATATGCCCTGTTACGATGATAACTTCTGAGGAGGACATCAGTGCTCTCTTAAGGATGTATGACATAGTTATATTCTACTCAAGTGATGAGAACGCTCTTCGAGAGGATCTTAGTGATGTCTTCTTTTTAAATGAAATTAGAGAGGAATACGTTGCGCCTGAGAGGGTTCTTAACTCTCTAAGGGAAAATCTAGAGGGATTGCACGCCATTATGAAACTTTTGGAGCTCATACCTGAAGATGACATGAAGCCACTAATTGATGTAAAGGTCATTAGGAAGGCCGTGCTTGATGAGAAAGTGAAAGGCATAGCGGAGAGAATTAAGACAATAAGCGCGCTTGATGGAGTCATTGAGGAGATGTTGAATGACGCAAATAGGAGGATACTAGAGAAGGCTGAGCAGTACGAGATAAGGCTTAAAGGAAGTGAACTTCTAGAGGCATTCGTTAGAGGCTCTGATAGCATATCAGAAATCATGAAGGGACTGGAGGAGATAAAAAGCCTCATAGAAGAGGAGGCCATGGGCATCGAGAGTAATGTAGAAAAGATCCTTGGGCATGCAGGAGAAGGCATCGTGATAAGGACGTATCCAATAAGAATTGACGATGAAAGGTACAGAGAGCTAAAAGAGGCCTCTATTAGAGAGCTCAAGAGAGAGCTCTTTAGAATATCACTCAGTCTAGTTAGGACTATCATTAGCCAAGTGGATCTCATCAGGAAAGCTATGGAGAAAATGAAGTTCCTAGATGCCATGCAGTCTCTCTACCTCTTTGTAAGCAGGGGGCCATGGTGCTTTCCAAAAATATTCAACGGTGGTATAGGATTCATAGGAGGGAGGAATCCATTCCTCGACAACCCACAGCCAGTCACATATGCTATCGGCAAACTTCCTGGTGATGTGGACATAAGACTTGATGAGTCCTCAGTCACTCTTCTTACAGGAGCTAATAGCGGTGGAAAGACAACTCTCCTAGAGACAATGTTATCATTCCAGCTTATGGGTCAGGCAGGATTTCCTGTACCAGCTGAGAAGGCTTGGCTAGATGTTGTTGACATAGTAAGGTACTACCGAGGCTCAAGAAGAAACCTCTCTGCAGGGGCCTTTGAACAATCCCTTAAGTCCTTAGTATCAATCCTAACTGCAAAGGGCAAAAAGCTTGTTCTCATAGACGAGCTCGCAGAGTCCATGACAGAGCCAGGAGCAGCTGCAACAATAATCTCAGAAATCATTAAAATATTGAGAGATCAAGGAGATTACTGCGTTCTTGTAACGCACCTTGGAAGGGATATACTTGCTAGGGTTCCCGATCTAAGGGTAGACGGGATAGAGGCGAAAGGTTTAGATCATAGCTTTAGACTTATTGTAAATAGACAGCCAATAT
>QMTU01000173.1 GCA_003663585.1 Thermoplasmata archaeon | reverse complement strand
CTCTATCGTAGCACATAATGGCTCTTTTCTCAGAGGCACAGATAGCATTACGGGAGCAGGCGAGAGCTATGGGATCTACAATAGGGACTTCTCCCACAATCTCAAGCTCAGGAACAGAAAGCATTACTAACTTATTATCTGTTATTGCACACATACCCTGACTGTCAGCCCTAAAGGATCTTATTGGAGCCCCTAGTGATTTCATTGACACCCATTCACCACTTGACGAGCTTAAAACTGCCACCCTATCGTAGAGAAGCCTAGTGGCTATTAATCCTCGCTCTATCTCCATCATGCCACTAACAATTCCACGGACCTCTTTCCTCCACCTTATACTTAGATCCCTAGATATTGAGTACATAACACCGCGCAGCTTTTCCTTGAGCTCCTTCCACTTATCTCCTGCATGATACGGAGATATATAGACGTGTCTTGCCCCTTTTATGTCCGTTAGAAAGCCTGTCCCGGCAATGACAAAGGCGCCGAAGTGTAGTACTGAGTTAACGGACCCCGTTGTTCTGTAAGTCCAGAGGAGATTCTTTCCATCGAGCCACATGATAGACCCCGGAAAAGAGAGCCCTATCACGTAGCTGTCTCCGTAAACATCAGCTGATTGTACCCTCTTCCAGGTGCTTCTTGAAAGGACCTTCTTTCCCGACTTTATGTCTAAGACGCTAAGTCCGAATGTTGTTCCAACTAGTGCCTTTGAGCTCCTTGCTCTCACAAAGCTTATTGTATTTAAGAAGGGCCTTGTCCATAGGATCCTCATGGACAGCACCACAAAAATCTAACACCAAGAAATGAGCTTGCACTATTTTAACATTTGCTAAGAGAAATAATAAAAGAAGAGGCATTAGGAAGAGCCCTCTATCTTGTACTTAATTGCAAGCTCATGTACGAAGTACAGCGATGCTAGCATTGTTATGAATCCAAGAATCTCTGGGAGATATGATATCCCTGCCTTTGTTGCAGCGTATGCAAGACCTCCTAGCACAAGGAATAGTGCCGTCATTATCGTTGGCATCTTCGCCTTCTTTACTGCAAATATTCCTATGAATAGCACTGCTATTAGCACTCCCACTAAGAATATCCATTTAGTTGTTATCGCCGATATTACAAGTCCTGCTATTGCAATTCCTGCTAGAGCCTCTCCTGCTATAAGTCCTGCAGCTGAAACAACTCCTGGATCTACCTCTGATACAGCCTTCTTCCTCCTCTCCACAATGTACCTAACGATGCCTCCAATGAGTATTGGCACTGCAAGTCCTATTGGCAGGTATATTCCAACTGCGACTGGCATGACTGGCGTCCTGAACCTTGACTTCCTCATCGCAAGGATCTCATCCATAACGATGAATATTATTGCAATGATTATTCCTATGGCGAACATCCTCATGTCAAGCGTTCCCTCGAATATTCCCTTTGATATGCTCGCCATGAGATTTGCCTGTGGTGCTGGGAGCTCCTTGCTTCCTATGCCATACGCCTGATGTAGCATGTTAAGAACTGGCGCCATAACAAAGGCTGCAGCAAACGTTCCTACGATCTCCATTGCCTGCTGCTTCCATGGGGTAGCTCCAACTATGTGCCCTGTTGCTAAATCCTGCATTACGTCTCCAGCAATTGCGGCTGCACTACAGATCACCGCAGCCACGAGTATAGTCGCAGCTGCTCCTTCTATGCCACTGAGACCAACCGCGTACTTGAGGAGGAGTGCCGTCAAGATTAGGGTCATTATTGTTATTCCTGAGACAGGGTTGTTAGAGGATCCGACTATACCTGCAAGATACGCTGCTATAGATGATGCTAGGAATCCTACTATGAGCATCACTATTGCTGCTACGACAGTAGATCCAACGCTTGTCCCTCCAGTCACTCCAACATACTTGTCGAGGATGTACCAGTAGAAGACCGCGAGTGGAATCACGAAGGCCATTGTGAGAGCAAGTGTATAGGTCATGGGCATGTCGTGCTCTGTTCTAAGGATCTCCTCTCCAGCAGCCTTCATTTTAGTGGCTTTTATACCGCCCTTTATTCCAGATACTATTGGCTTTCTGAGCTTTATTATGCTCCATAGACCTCCTACAAGCATAGTACCTGCGCCAACAAGTCTTATCTTAGCGCTCCAGACAGAATACGCTAAGTCTATTGGATTATCAGTCCCGTACGTGCTAATTACGTTTGAGAGCCCCTGGTGTGCTATGTAGGCGGGTATTAGTATAAACCAGGCTATAGCACCTCCTATGAAGACTAGTACTGCTATGTTAAGGCCGACTATGTACCCAACAGCCCCAAGAGCTACGGAAAGGTCTGATCCAAAGAAGGCCAAGCTTCCTCCAACGAACTTTGCAGCCTAAGGGATCCTGCCCAAGCACGCCCTGTGAAGAACTTGTAGACAGCTCCAAGAATTCCTCCATACAGTATAGGAGCAGCATATACTCCTCCCTTATCACCGGCTATGAGCACATCTGCACAGGCAGTTCCCTCTGGGTATGGCAGCCTTTCCTCTACAATAAATGCCCTTCTCGTTATTATCGTGTACAACGTTCCAAGGGATCCTCCAAGAGCGGCTATTATTGTTACTATTGCATATGGGAACTTAGTCCAGTACCCCATAAGAACTAGGGCTGGTATTGTGAATATTACTCCCGCAGCTAGGGCTTCACCGGAGGATGCAGCAGTCTGTACGATATTATTTTCAAGGATATTTGCTCTTAGCCTCCCTCCTCTAAGTATTGCCATCGATATGACAGCTGCGGGGATACTAGCACTCACGGTCATTCCAACGTACAGTCCCAGATATACGTTTGCAGCTCCTAGGACTATTGCGAGGATTATTCCAAGAATTATTGCCTTTATGGTTATCTCTGGAAGGCTCTTCTCTGGGGGGATATAGGG
>QMTU01000172.1 GCA_003663585.1 Thermoplasmata archaeon | reverse complement strand
TCAGGGATAAGAGTGAGAACTAGTGTAAATTTGTAATGCTAAGGATTTGCTAAGCAAAACAAAAAGAGGTAAAAAGAAACCGCTAAGGGACTTGTATGTTAAGGCTATAGTTTCCTCCAATATGGGTATTAATTGTCTTTGTTTTCGGAATTCCATAGTCTATGTAATATATTATGAGCTTGTAATCTCCAGGGAGGACTGGTATCTCGTAACTGCCTGACGCATCAGATATTGCAAAGAATACTCTTGTGACGCTTGTTTCAACGACTATAAGTGCTCCATATACCCCCTCATCGTCATCTATTGTACTGTTATTATTAAAGTCATGCCATACTTTTCCGTAAATCCTGTATCCCTCTTTCAGCGTTATAGTTAACTCTGTGTCTTTGGAAATAGACTCAATAATATAATTAACGTAGGTCTTGTTATCTGTAGTCTTGTATGAGGCATATATCACGTAGTCACCACTTGGCAGGTATATCGTTGCATATCCTGTGTCATTGGTGACTAAGGTCTTTGCTAGAAGATTTGTCCCTAGTCTCGATATCATCACTGAGGCTGTTGATACTGCAGTCCCGTTTTCCATAAGAGCTCTTACTGTAAGCTTATATGCTCTCTGAAGTTCTAGGT
The DNA here is from genome assembly GCA_003663585.1 of Thermoplasmata archaeon. Taxonomy (GTDB): domain Archaea; phylum Thermoplasmatota; class B47-G6; order B47-G6; family B47-G6; genus B47-G6. The sequence continues at coordinate 2,276 of QMTU01000172.1, read as the reverse complement.
ATATTGTAGAGGAGTCCATCTCCAAAGTGACGTTTAGTCCTCTGAATATAGCAACCTTTGTGCCGTTTATATCAAATGATGCTATTATCTGATATTCCCCTGGGTTCAACGTGACATTCGCGTATCCATTATCAATAAGCGCCGATGTAGTTTTCGCTAGGTTTTCTGGGATGTTCACAGCTGAGATCTCAAAAGACCCACTCTTAATGATCTCGTTTTCTTCACGCTTCCTGTCATTATTTGCGTCATACCATAGAACTATTGTGAGATTAACCTTTCTTGGTGTCATGCTTATGTTAATGTTAAGGGGCTCTTCACCAATACCCCTAGAAATTGTATGTAATTCGTATTCTGGTGCTGTTATCTTTATTCTTCTGTTTCCTGGGAGGACAGAGATGTTATAGTGTCCATTTGTGACATTATACGTTCCTATTCCCTCAATCTCTATGGTAGCGCTCATCACAAGAGGATCAGTATATGGATCATACTTACCGTTTAAGTTCTTATCATAGTAAATGTACCCTGAAATTGTCGTGGGCTTGACTGTTAGGTTGACGTTCTCTATTCTCCAATTTGATATTCTGTAAGCTTGATCTGATGATATGCTTAGAGTCACATTTCCTACAAATTTCTCATTGCCCTGCTGCCCGTATATAACTGCAATAGTAACATTTCCTGCTGGTGCTAAAAGCTCATAATACCCACTCTCGTTGGTCTTAGTGCTATCGAGAACCACATACCTCTGTGGAAGACCTTGTGGCGTCAGGTTCACAAGAACAGCAACTGTAGCATTCTTTGCAGGATTGCCATTAGTATCAAACACATATCCTGAAACAACAGCCCCGTCAAAGTACTTCAGTATAACTACGTCCCTGTTCATGTACACAGGAACAAAGTGCTTCAAGCTATATCCAGGCCTTGAAAGATAAGGAGCCAAATAGAGCGTGTTTGTTTTTATTCCTACATAACACCTGTAAAACATTGAGTTATAGAACTTATCAGTGTACTTAAGTGATTCTGAGTATACGTGAACCCTTTCCCCCTGACTTACTAGTTTAGAGTACTCTGAAGCATTTAACTGGCCATGGTCTGTGTTGTAAATGACTTCGTAGAAGTCAGAGACATTATACCCTGCTAAGTACGCTGGTGCACCAAAGATTCCGGGATGATCTATAGTCCTAGTCCATGGTATGTCCCAGGGAAGCATTCTTGCATTCACTATTACATATCCTATGAACCTCCCTGTGGCCTCCCTAAAGGCTCTGTACAAAGAGACAGCATCCGTAAGATTCATAGGATAGTACTCATACTTCAAAAGAGCTTTATATATGCTCTCTGCTGTACTCCTGTTTGCATTCAAGATATTTTCTATTATATTTATCCTCTCATTCTCTGAAAGTATAGGGTTAAGGTCATCGTCTACGGCTCTCATAATAAGACCTGCAAGGACAAGTATTGCAGCAGTTTCGTTCTGTGCTGTTAGAAACTTTGCAGCAGGATAATAATTATTCTGGAAGTTATCAGCAACAGTCGGATGTCTACCAATCTCTATGTTCCAGAATCCGTAATCCCACCAAGATACCACTGCAGGTCTCTTCTCTATTGGAAGATCTGAGTCCTGGGATGATAGCCACCTTAGGGCATCTACCCAGGTTGTAGGTGTGTAGTCAATCCCAAAGGCGCCTAGCCACTTATAGCTTGGATCAATTTGTGACTTAATTTCATATGGTATCGCAGCATCGACTGCCAAGTGAACGTTTGGAAATACTATGACCACAATCAACACTAGGGCCCAGAAGTCCTTAGATACTATGCCCGAATAGAGTTTCTTAAGTCCTCTACTATACTTTATATTGTTTATCCATGTCCTTATGTCTATAATTTTGTCATAAAACAGCTTAATTCCATATGCACCGATAATCGCCACAAACGGTCCTAGGTTCATGATAAAACGTGCTGCCTTGACAGCCAAGTATAAATACGTTGTCGATATCACTAAAATATACACTGTTTCCCATTTTCTCTTAAGATAATACTCAGCGAAAAGCCATGCATACGTGAAAGCAAAGGCTACATCTAACGCTACTCCAACGCCTCCCATTAGGCGCGATATGCTTGGTGGTTGTGCCTCTGCAATCGTGTGATACAATCTAGACTTCACGAAGTATCCAAGACCTGTAATCACAGCATGCCAATACGCAGGAAGCCACATCTTTACGGAAAACAGTCCTACAATCCCGAGAGCTGCAATCATTGGATATGACACTACAAATGGC
>QMTU01000171.1 GCA_003663585.1 Thermoplasmata archaeon | reverse complement strand
GATGAGTCGTTGCGGGTCATCGCCTGTGCCACCTCGCGTGCTGCTGCCCGTGCTGCTGCCCGAGAAGCCGCCTGGAATGCTGCCCAGGAAGCCGTTTGGGCTGCTGCCCAGAACCCTGCCTGGGTTGCTGCCTGCGCCGCCGCTCGGAACACCGCCGACGCCGCTGCTCGGGACATTGCTTATGCTGCTACCCAAGATGCTATGAACTCCAAACTGGAAGAAATGATATTTAATACAAAGGAGGCCCAACATGGGTCATAAAAGACGTGTTCATCGATCTCACCGACATATTCCACAGCATCTGCCAATGACAGAGGCAGAACTCTATGAGCAGAAAAACCGGCTTGGTCTTCGTCGATATCAGAGCACGTCTCCCAGCGAGCTGTTCCGTCTAGACAGACGTCTTAAGAAGATCGAGCGTAAGCTCAGGAGACTACAGGATGGGAGACGGAGCTGACCAAGCATTAGAAGATATACTAGCAGAAGAGGAGCTCCGGACGGATTGGAAGTTAGGGCTCCTGCCGCTTGAGGATGCTCTAGCTGCTGGTGTTGTAGACTATGACGGTACGGAGCTCTCACCTAACAGCATTTGTGTTCCACCTTTGTGCCCTAAGTGTAGTGCGAAAATGATCCTCAGAACTGGTAAGTATGGAAAGTTCTGGGGGTGTTCCATGTGGCCCAGATGTAGTGGAAGTAGAACCTATAGGAGGCAGTTATGCTAGAAGATATAGGTTTCTACACTCTTTCCGATCATCGTGCCCTCCACTCTAGCACCACATCCCCACTATGGAGATGTGAGATTCTCCTGACAGATAGGTGTAACTTCAAATGTCCCTACTGTAGAGGAATGGCCGAGCCTCTGCGAGGCACACTACCTGTCTCTCAGGTGGAAAAGACTCTACGGTTTTGGTTCCAGGACGGTCTAAAGAATGTACGGTTCTCTGGTGGAGAACCATGCATGCACCCAAATCTGGAACATTTTGTTTCACTTTGCCGGAACAATGGCGTAGAGCGCATTGCTCTCTCTACAAATGGATCGTTCCCGCTTGAACGATATGTGCAGCTGATAAAGTGTGGAGTTAATGACTTCAGCATCTCTTTAGATGCATGTTGTGCACAGATTGGCGATAGAATGGCTGGTAGGGAGGGTGCCTGGGAGCGTGTGGTGCATAATATCGCTGCACTGAGCAAGATGACGTATGTCAGCGTAGGAATGGTATTTACCAAGGAAAATATCTGTCAAGCCAAAGAATCTGTGATGTTTGCCCATTCCTTAGGAGTGACCGATATACGTGTCATTCCAAGTGCTCAGTATAATCAAGCACTTACCGATCTAGCTACTCTGCCTCCGGCCATCCTAGCACAGTACCCTATCTTATCCTATCGCATTAAAAACGTCATGCGTGGTCGCCATGTTCGCGGTATTCCACCTAACGCTCATCACAAATGTCTGCTTATGCTAGATGATATGGCTGTGGCCGGCGATTACCACTTCCCGTGTATTATTTACTTACGAGAAGGTGGAGACCCAGTCGGGAGAGTGGGTCCACACATGCGCAAGGACCGAGCCAAGTTTATCGAAACACACAATCCTTGGGAAGATCCCATCTGTAAAAAGATGTGTCTTGATGTATGCATAGATTTTAATGAGGTAGCGAGCAGGAGGAAACGATGAAGGAGTTCCTATTGGTGGCGTTGTTTTTGATCCTGAAGGCCATCGGGCTCGTTATTATGGGTGCTTTGTTGGCTATTGGCTTTGCCTTCGGCGCAGGTATTGTAACAAGCGTGAAGGAAAGCTTCAAACGTGTCCAGAGACAAAGGAAGGAGAAACAGAATGATCCTGCCGCCGAATCTAGTGCCGGGAACGCCTGAATATATTGCTAAAGTGAAGGCCGGCCTCAAGACCCAGCTTGGCGCCGATAACATCGGCGAAGATACCAATCATGACGGAATGTATGCCGGCAAAAGTCTAGCCTTAGGAGAAGGCGGCCGTAGCAAGCTCCTGCTGGACAAGATCACTCTTCAGTTCGTAGAGAAAGGTATGTCTCTTAAGCAGGCATTGCTGAAGGCCAAGCAAGCAGTATGGAGTAACGGCGTAAAGAAGTACGGCAAAAAGGCCATGCAGTACTGGGCTACTCACGGGTAAAGCAATGGAGAGGATTCTTGAAATAGATATTGTATGCAGTGACGACAGCTGCATTGACCTCTACGAAGAATCATGTCCCTTTCTGCTCCATATGCAGGGATCATGATTCTGCAGGCTTCTCTCGGAGAGACTAGAGGAAATAAACTTTATGCCACAAAGATGTAAGGCATGTCATGATAGTGAGCGACCAGATTCGACCTGGAGGTATCAAAAATGAAGAAGACCGCGCTCCATATGTTGAATTGGTTATTGATAGCCACGCTGGCGTGGGTTGTTGTCATTTGCCTTCCAGCTGTGGGGTATCACTTTTCTACAGGACGCCAGATTAGCGACGACGTCATGATAACTATCTGGTTCTTCCTCGGAGTTGCTGAAGCAGCAGGACTAATCCTGGCAGGCCTCTCCAGCCGTATATAGGCCTTAGATAAGGGAGATATATAATGAGCGCAAAAGGCGGAAGAAGGCAAAGGCTCCTACGCGAAAAGCAACGGCGAAGGGCCGAGAAACACAAAGCAATGCTGGTTCCCGGCGGCGAAAGTGACTATGCCAGGAAGAAGCGCTGGTGCGATCGCAATGGGGTCTGGGGCTGGGAAGTACCAGAGCCCAAACCTTGGAAAAAGAAGAGCACCTAAGGAACAGGAGATGTGGATATATAGTAGACACGGCAAGTGGTGGTATTGCAGACTGCATGGAACCAAGTACCGTCTGGCTGCAGCGAGGAAGTTCTTTGCAGGAAAACCAAGAGACTTTCAGCTGAAGCTCGTCCG
>QMTU01000170.1 GCA_003663585.1 Thermoplasmata archaeon | reverse complement strand
GCTGTCAACGAACTTCTCACAGAGCTCTTTCCAAGGGCACTCATAGTGACCCCAAACAGGTTCGAGGCCGAGAGAATCGTTGGACATGAGATAAGGAGCTTAGAGGACGCAAGGGAGGCAGCAAGAGAGATACACGAGAGATATGGTCCAGAGGCTGTCATCGTTAAGGGAGGACACTTAGAGGAGGAAAAGGCCGTGGACGTGCTGTTTTACAGAGGGCGGCTCTATGAGCTCAAGTCCCCAAGGCTGGAGGGGTGCACGCACGGTACGGGATGCTCGTTCTCTGCAGCAATAACGGCAAACATAGCGCTCGGAAAGGACCTGCTCACTGCGGTAAGGACTGCGAAGAAGTTCATAGAGCTTGCCATAGACTTTGGAAACAGGATAGGACATGGATCGTGCCCCGTTAACCACATAGCGTGGATGGAGATCCCCGCAGAGAGATGGCGCATGTATGAGACCATGAGAGCTTGTCTTGATGAGCTCCTTGACGTGTTAAGGAAGCACGTTGATCTAATTCCAGAGGTCGGGATCAACATGGCCTATGCGCTCCCGAGGAGATATGTGAGGGGCCCAGAGGACTTCCTTGCCCTTGAGGGAAGGATAACTAAGGGAGTGGGAAGGCCTGTGTTCTCTGGCGAGGTCAAGTTCGGGGCGTCGAGGCACCTTGCAAGAGCGCTTTTAAGGTATATGGAGAGCTTTCCGGAGTACAGATGTGTTCTAAACGTGAGATACTCTGAAGATCTAATAGGAAAATTAGAGAGAGCGGGGCTGAGAGTGTCATTCTATGACAGAAGAGAGGAGCCAGAGGAGATAAAGGCCAAGGAGGGGGCAACAGTTCCTTGGGGAATAGGGGTTGCGATAGAGAGGTCAAAGGGAAGGCCTGACGTCATATATCACCTTGGGGACTGGGGGAAGGAGCCCATGGTTCTCATATTCGGTAAGGATCCATTTGACGTCCTTAAAAAGCTGAGGAAGGTGCTTAAGGATGAGGATGATTGACCTGCTCTCAAACAGAGTGAGTAGGATCCAATGGTCACCCATAGAGGAAGTCTCCTCCCTGATGTCTGGGAGGAGAGATGTAATAAACCTAGCAAGCGGCCTTCCGGATCCGAGGTACATGCCAGTGGATCTCATGAGCGAGCTCATGTGCGAGGTCTACGAGAAGTACGGCAGAGAGGTTTTGTCATATCCAGGAGCATATGGCCTGGACGTGCTGAGGGAGGAGATAAAGAGGTTCTTGGAGAGGCATAGAGTGAACACTAAAGGAAGAGACGTTATAATAACGTGTGGAGCACAGCACGCTGTAAGTGCCATTGCAAGAGCATTTCTTGAGGATAACGATAAATACGCAGATGAAAACCAGACGTTCGTGGAGACCCTTATAGCACTGAAGTATTACAGTGAGAACTGCATTCCCGTGAGTGTGAACAGCTCAGGGCTAGACGTGAGAGAGCTTGAGAAAGTATCAAGGGAGGGAATCAAGGCCCTTTATGTAATACCGAACGCTCAGAATCCCACGGGAATATCGTACTCCGATGACGTAAGACGTGAAATAGCGAGGATCTCAGAGGAGGTGGGATTTGTAATTATAGAGGATGATCCTTATGGGCCTATAGTCTCTGAAAGACCCAATCCAATAGCAAACGCCACGAAGAACACCATATACGTTGGAAGCTTTTCGAAGATATTAGCTCCCGGGCTTAGGGTTGGGTTCATGCTAGTCCCAGAGGAAGTCCTTGATGCCATTGGGATGACCATGCAGCTGGACTTCGCCACGCATCCTCCATCCATGTACGTGCTCTATGAAGCCCTAAGAAGGGGAATCGTGGACTCCGTTCTGAGAAACGTCAGGAGAGTTTACAGGGAGAAGACAAAGCTCGTTCTCTCAGTGCTCGAGGACACCATGCCAGAGGGCGTGGAGTGGACCAGGCCGAGGACAAGCTTTCACCTCATGATATTCACAAATGGGATCAACGCAAGAGAGATCCTTGAGGAGGCGTATCGTAGAGGAGTTGTGTTTGTTCCCGGGGACTTGTTCTACGTTAGAAGCCCAAGGCATGACTCACTGAGAATAAGCATAAGCTATCCTACTGAAAAGGAGATAGAGACTGGCGTTAAGATCCTTGCAGACGTAATAAAATCGCAAGCGTGAGAAAATGATAATTTATTTATCTCCATGAGTGGATATGTTATCAGAGCGAGCACTCTCTCATAGGGATTGTTCTCTAAGAGGGTGAACTTATGGAGGGTTCTCCAATAGAGCTTGCAAAGAAGGTTAGAGAGTACGCAATGAAGCACAACGCCTGGTTCAAGGACTCACTTCCAATGATAGCCTCGGAGAACGTCATGAGCCCCCTCGCCATGGAGATGCTTCTCACGGACTTCGGACACAGATACGCTGAGGGACACCCTGGAAAGAGGTACTATCAGGGATGTAAGATATACGACGAGGTGGAGATCATAGCCATAGAGGCCATGAAGAAGCTCTTCAACGCAAACTACGTGGACGTGAGGCCCGTCTCTGGAACTGCCGCAAATTTAGCAGCAATAAGGGCAATGGTGAAGCCAGGGATGAAAGTGGCCTCTGCAGAGGTTCCAGCAGGGGCACACATAAGCCACCAGGAGTTTGGTTCCGTAGGCGTAAGAGGTGCAGAGGTAATACACTACCCATTCGACAACCATGAGCTAATACCAGACGTTGACGGAGTGAACAAGCTCATAGAGAAGGAGAAGCCAGCTCTTATAATCTTTGGATACTCCCTCTTCCTGTTCCCCATACCGCTCAAGGAGATAGCTCCAACTGCGGAGGCAAACAGCACGAGAATACTCTACGATGCTGCGCACGTCCTAGGGCTCATTGCTGGAAAGAAGTTCCAGGATCCCCTCAGAGAAGGAGCTACGGTCATGACAGGAAGCACACACAAGACGTTC
>QMTU01000169.1 GCA_003663585.1 Thermoplasmata archaeon | reverse complement strand
TGATTATAGTGGATATGATTCATGACTTTGTATACGGAAAATTTGGCTCAAAGCAAGCTCAGAGCATAGTTCCTAGAATCAAGGAGCTTTTAAAAAGGGCTCGAGAGAGTGGAGCATTAATAGTGTATACAAGGGACGTTCATGAGAGGAATGACCCTGAAATAGCAATTTGGGGAGAACACGCGATGAAAGGGACTAAAGGATGTGAGATTATAGATGAATTATCTCCAGAGGAAGGGGATATTGTCGTAGAGAAGAGAACTTATGACTCATTTTATAACACCAAGTTAGAGTGCATTCTAAGGGAAAGGGAGGTTAAAGACGTGTACATTGTAGGTGTAGCAACGGACATCTGTGTTCTTCACACAGCCTTTGGAGCCTTTGCTAGAGGCTTCAATGTTCACATAGTCGAGGACTGCGTTGCAAGCATTAGCGAGGAGGGACATAAGTGGGCAATAGAGTACATGAGTAAGATTTACGGAGCAAAGATCATTAGGTCGGAGGAATTGTTCCAATGAGGGGAAGATTTAACTCTGCAAACTATAAGGAGATAAAAAACGGGCTGACGACGGACATTTACTTTGTAAGAACGGTGGAGATACTGAAGAAGGAAGGTGTAAATCCAAGGGTCCTTGCAGAATTCACAATGCATAGGCCTCCAAGAAAGTGGCCATGGGTTGTCTTTGTAGGGCTTGATGAGGTTCTAGAGCTGCTAGAGGGAGTTCCTGTAGATCTATATTCCATACCTGAGGGCACAGTCTTACCTTATAAGGATTCACGTGGGATAAAAGTTCCAGTTATGTACATTGAGGGGCCCTACGCAGACTTCGCAGTTTACGAGACTCCTATTCTTGGCCTCATATCTCAGGCTACAGGAATTGCTACAAAAGCCGCAAGGATAAAGAAAATTGCTGGGGATAAGCTTGTGCTGTCATTTGGTATTAGGAGAATGCATCCTGCAATAGCTCCAATGATAGATAGAGCAAGCTACATAGGAGGATGTGATGCTGTATCGAGTGTTCTTGGTGCTAAGCTCTTGGGACTTAAGCCAACTGGGACAATGCCTCATGCTCTAATCCTAGCACTTGGGTCACCGGAAAGGGCTTGGCTAGCATTTGATAAGTACATGCCTGAGGACGTGCCAAGAATAGCGCTTGTTGACACGATATCTGACGAGAAAAGAGAAGCTCTAAGGGCTGCTGAGCTACTAGGCGAGAAGCTGTATGGAGTGCGCTTGGATACACCATCCTCTAGAAGGGGCAACATGAGGGATATAGTACTTGAAGTTCGCTGGGAGCTTGATCTAATGGGGTACAGACATGTCAAGATTGTGGTTTCTGGAGGATTGGATGAGGAAAGTGTTGCAGAGTTAAGGGACGTTGCTGATGCATTTGGAGTTGGTAGCAGCATATCCAACGCTCCGGCAGTTGATTTTGCAATGGACATTGTAGAGGTAGAGGGGAAGCCCATAGCTAAGAGGGGGAAGCTTGCTGGTGGAAAGGTTGTCATGAGATGTAGATCCTGTATGCGGTACTTTGTCTATCCAAGAAGTGATATAAAGGATATGTGTCCAGTGTGTGGCGGAGAGCTTGAGAGTCTTCTCAAAAAGTACATTGAAAACGGAAAAATAATCAGAGAGCCTGAGGATCCTAAGGACATAAGAAAAAGGGTCTTAGAGCAGATAAAAAGGATAAGCCTAGAATCTTATCCATAACACTATTTTTCACTCTTTAAAACAGATTTCTTTAGTTTCTCCGCTCTTTCCTTTGCAGTATATCCAGTAACAACGTCTAAGAATCTGTTATATCTTCTCAGGGTTTCAAGGGCTTCCTCTTTACTATAGGTCTCCTTAGGCGTAGTGCTCACGACTAGTGTTCTCTTGTCCTTAAGGTATATCTCAATCTTAGCAAGACTCCCAAATGAAGTATAGTACTTTCCGTTCCTCTCCTCTACATGCCCGAAAAAGTCCTCTATTATCTTTCTCAGTTTATCACCCTCTATGTGCTTATAGTGTCCTCTCTTTATGGGATATTCTCTAACCATTAGGTACCACCATCAGTATCCAGTATGCGATGCTTTATGGGAGTCATTCTAAGCCATGATATTTCTGGGACATATATCTTTCTGATGTCATCAAGGCCTAATATCAAGGCAACGAGCCTTTCAAGGCCAAGGCCCCATGCCAGAACCCTACCCTTTATGCCCAGGGGCTCTGTGACTTCTGGTCTGAATATTCCAGCACCACCTAGTTCAAGCCACTTTCCCTTATACTTAACAAATATCTCAAGGCTTGGCTCCGTATACGGGAAGTATGAAGGCCTTATTCTTACATCCTTAAATCCAAGTCTACGATAAAACTCCCTAAGGACACCAATAAGCATCCTAAGGTTGGCATCTTCCTCGACAATTATTCCGTCAACTTGCGTGAACTCCGAGAGGTGTGTTGCGTCAATAGCCTCTCTTCTGAACACCCTCCCTATTATGAAGGCTCTTAATGGAAGATCATCGGAGTGCTCCGCTAGATATCTTATAGTTATAGCAGTTGTATGACTCCTTAGGAGAGCTTTTTCTGCAATCCTAGGATCCCATGAGTACCTCCAACCAATAGACCCTGTACTTCCACCATTCTCATGAACTTCCTTTATTATAGATGCTAATCTCTGATCCACTTCTATCCTCGCTGGTTCAGAGAGGTAATACGTATCTTGAAGGTCCCTTGCAGGATGATCTTGGGGTACAAAAAGGACGTCCATGTTCCAGAATGCAGACGTGACAAAATCACCTCTAATTTCTCTGAACCCCATCTCTAAGAATATCCTTCTAATTCTCCTTATTATGTACGTCATTGGGTGAATGCGACCTGCATAGATCATTCCCACGTATCCTTCCAGACTATACCTTCTGAACTTGACTCTTCTCCACGATCCTGTTCTTA
>QMTU01000168.1 GCA_003663585.1 Thermoplasmata archaeon | reverse complement strand
ATGGAGAGCCATGAGGTGTAAGATGGGTCATAGGATAACATCCACTCTAGGGAGGATGCAAATACTTCCTGTAAAAATTGAAAATGGCCTTGCATTTTCTGTTTTTAAGGAGTCTGGTGCTATTACGAGTCTATCAAATGCTGAGGGATTCGTGTTTATCCCTGAGGATGTGGATCTGATAGACAGGGGAGATGACGTTGAGGTTTATATGATTAGGGACTAGGTGAGGATCTTGCCCCTGCCTATTCTGTACATAAGGGGCCCGTCTGGGAAAGGTAAGACTGCCTTGATAGAAAAGCTGATCTCAGAGCTCTCCAGAGAGCACAAGTTAGTCGTGATAAAGAGCAGCAGAGGGGGTTTTGATGTGTCTGGAAAGGATACTGATAGGCTGTTCAAGGCAGGACCCTATATGGTAATTGGAATATCACGTGAGCAGATGCTCTTGAGGTTCAAGGAAGAGCCTGAGAAGATCCTCAGAAAGCTTCTTGGGGGCTTAGATGCTGACCTCGTTATAGTTGAGGGCATGAAAGGATCTCCAGGACCAAACATAGCCCTCTCTGAGGACTTTGCTGATGACTATACCCTTACAGTATACAATGGAGAGAACTATGATGAAGTTCTTGAGAACGTTAGAAGGATTATAGAAATTGGAAAAATATTCAAGAGACTTCCTGGACTAAATTGTGGTAGGTGTGGATATGACTGTTGGAGGTTAGCGGAGAAGGTTTACTCTGGAGAAAACGTTGAATGTGTTGTGCTTAAGGAGAAGAAGGATTTAGAAGTATATATAAATGGAAAATCCTTTCCATTGAATTCTTTTGTTAGAAGGCTCCTTAAAAAGCTGCTAATAGCGTTCTTAAGGGAGTTGAAAGGATATGAAGGAGGATCCATTACCATCAGGCTTGAGGATAGAAATAAAGTTATTTATGAAGAAAGGTGATACTCTAATCTTTGGTCCAGGGACTTATAGGCTTTTAAAGCTAATAGATGAAAGTGGTAACATAAGTGAAGCATGTAGAAAGCTTAAGATATCTTACAAAAAGGCGTTAAGGCTTATAAACAACGTTGAGAAAAAGCTTGGAATAAAGGTCGTTGAGACGTTTAAGGGAGGAGCCTCTAGGGGAGGAGCAAGGCTAACTAGAGAGGGTAAGGAGATAATTAAGCTATATGAAGATGCCCTTGAAATGATTAACAAAACGATACGGGATTATATTAAAGAGATGGTTCAGAGATAGGTCTAAAGTATGTTATCTCGCTATTTACATTATTGAAGCCTTTAGCACCTTCCCCTACGACTGAGACCTCACTGCTGTGATGTTCTGCATTTTCCTGGTGATCAGGACAGTTAAGCATAGCATAGGGCGTTAGAAGTGCAAGAAGAGAGATCACTAGGAGAATGATCCCTATCCGTAATAAATTTATTGAGTTATTTGCGTAATCTTTCATAATGACCACCAATGAGTTGATGAGGAAGGATGAGTTAAATGTGTTCCCACTTGAATATTATCAGTGATAATTATGAGGCTTGATGATATCGATGCAAAAATCTTAGAGTCCCTCCTTAGGGATGGAAGAATATCCTACAGGCTTCTAGCCAAGGAGCTTAATATAAGTCCTCCAACTGTCAGTAGCAAGATAGAAAGGCTTCTAGAGCTAGGAATAATAAGAGGGTATACAGCAATAGTCGACCACACGAAACTGGGACAAATGCTAGTGATAATAATTATGAACAAGCTCCCTGACGGGGTTATTCACATGGATCCAATAAGGATCATGTACAAGACAGCAGATGGTAGGTTCCTTGCTATATCGTCTGTTGAAGGTCTTGAGGAGCTTCATGAGCTTTTATCTTATCTCAGGGAATTGGACGTGGAGTTCGAGTATTACGTCACAGTAGGAGAGCCTATCAAAGAGGAGCCTCTGGTTAGGATAAGAAAGGATCTTCCTATTAAAATTCGTTGTGCTAACTGTGGGAACATAATTGAGGGGGAACCAATAAAGAAGGTAATTATGAGGAGGGTCTATTATTTCTGTAGCGAAAAGTGCGTTAATGAGTTCAGTAGGATTTGAGTGGTGATACTATGGTGCTTGACCGTGTAGACATAGAGGTTCTTAAAAATCTTGTTATAAACAGTAGAATGACAATTTCTGAGATAGCAAAGAGAATCAGCAGAGCAGTTGCTAAGACCACAGTTCATTATAGGATACAAAAACTTGAGAGAGAGGGCATCATAAAAAGGTACACTGTAGAGCTAGACTATGAAAAGCTTGGGTATACAGTGCTTGCCTATATACTTGCCACTTATGATCCTGATGTGAAGATATCGCAGAAGGATCTGATAAAGAGGATATCAAAAATACCAGGTGTAGAGAAAGTACACATAGTAACAGGAGACTGGGATTTAATAATAGAAGTAAGAGCAAAAAGCGTTAAAGAGCTTGGAGACTTAATAGTGGACAGGCTTAGAGTGATGCCAGGAATACAAAGGACAATGACCTGTATAGTTCTTCACTCTACTGGAGACGGTCTACTAAATATCCTTGAAAACCTAAAGTGGAAAAAAGAGAACGAGTAAACTAATAAGCCTTGTGAGAGATCTCTATCCTTATATTATCTGCTTTTATCTCTAGTAAGTCTCTTTTGTTAACTATTTTTGGCATCTTACCCTTTAATATCATGGAAACTAAATTTCTTATGCTCGAAAGGTTAGACGTCTCAAGCACAATATCCTCAAAATTATTTATATATACTCTCACAATAAACCTCGATGAAAGAATTTTATTAAAGAAGTCTAGAAATGACACGTTTTGAGTAGCATCCATGGTTACCACCATACCGTTAACTATTTTCTCCTATCTTATTCATATACTTTGCTTAAAAAACTCGCAATAGTGAGAACACGGTTTGATAATTCCTGGTTATATCATGAACTTTGTACAATGT
>QMTU01000167.1 GCA_003663585.1 Thermoplasmata archaeon | reverse complement strand
CGTAGCTACGGTTCCTCCTAGTCCCTATTATTGCTCCATACCTTCTGTACTCCTTATCGCTCACCAAAAGCGTCTCAGGCATGTTCACCACCCTATGAGCTCCTCCTCAATCCTTATAAGCTCGTTAAGCTTGGCAATCCTCTCCCCACCTACAGCACCAGTTTTTATTAGTGGCGCCTCAAGCCCTACTGCTAAGTGTGCTATAGTATCGTCCGTGGTCTCTCCGCTCCTATGAGAAATTGCATATATGTATCCATGCCTTCTTGCGAGCTTAACAGTCCTTATGGTGTCTGTAAGGGTTCCTATTTGGTTAGGCTTTATGAGTATCCCATTAGCAGCTCCGATCTCTATACCCCTCTTGAGCCTTTCGTAATTAGTCGTAAATAAGTCATCTCCTATTACATAGCACTTCTTTCCTATGTCCCTTGTGAGTTCTGCATATCCTTCAAAATCATTCTGCTCAAGGGGATCCTCAACTGAGTAAAGCTCGTACCTATCAACGAGCTCACTGACGTATGCTATTTGGCCATCTCGATCAAGCTTCTTGTCTTTATAGATGTAGTAACCATCCTTATAAAGCTCTGATGCTGCAAAATCTAAAGAAAGCCTTATTGGAAAGCCTACGTCGTCTGATATCTCACCAATTGCTTGCTTAACTATATCCAAAGCCTCTTCGTTTGATACCTTTGCTACCCAAGCTCCTTCATCGCCTTTTCCTATAGACTCTCCAGGTAATTTCTTTCTTAAGAGCTCTCCAACCTTTTTATGAACTTTAGCGTTTGCAAAAATTGAATCCGTCATTGTTGGTCCTAGTGACACTGCCAGATATTCCTGGATGTCTGTCCCTCCTATCGCATGCTTTCCTCCTCCTAAAACGTTTCCCATGGGTCTTGGAGTTCCCTCAACGAACTTTCCACCAATATACATGTATAAAGGTATTCCTAATGTGTTCGCAGCAGCCCTAGCAACTGCTAGGGATACTGCTACTGCGACATTTCCTCCAAGATTTGAGAAGTTTTCAGTTCCATCTTTTTCATGAAGTATTGCATCGACAATATCTTGATCAAATATGGATACGCTTATGAGTTCCTCAAGAACGTTTTCCATGAAGAACTTTACTCCTAACGCTGGGTCGCCATTTGGAAACGCTACTACTTCATGTTCTCCCCTACTGGCACCACTTGGTGCAGCAGCTCTCCCCACAATTCCCTCATCAGTCCATACCTCAGCCTCTATAGTTATGTTACCGCGACTGTCAAGTATCTCCCTAAGGATTATATCAGATATGTACAACATACTCACCCCTTATCACTCCCACCTCTCAGGCAATCTACGCCTAACAGTTATAGGAATTATTCCCAACCCAAACTCCTTCATAGCAACCTTTACTGGATCCATCTTCTCAACAAAGCTTGTAATCTCAATTAAGGGAGGGGCTCCCGCTGAAAGTTGTAATGCACGTGCTCCTATGATTCTGGCCTTTTCATATCGTGTATACTCGAATTTTTTCATTGTAAGCCCTCCTTGCATGAACAATAATTTATAAGGAAGGTCTCATTGAGGATGATGTGAAATAGGCGATTATGAATAGACGATGTATGTAAATGTGCGCTTAACCATAACATAGTTTTATTAAAAATAGGTTTTGGTGGGGCCGCCGAGATTTGAACTCGGGTCGCCGGCGCCCCAGGCCGGAAGGATACCAAGCTACCCCACGGCCCCATAATTTCTGCCTCATTTCTAGTGATTTTATTATTTATTGTCCTTAAAATATCTTTGTACTAACTTTTTTAACCTCGCGGGCCTATTGACTATGGGACCAAAGGGAACTACGTCCATGTAAAGATCTACGTGTGACATTATCGTCCTCCTGCAACAATACCTATCTATTC
The DNA here is from genome assembly GCA_003663585.1 of Thermoplasmata archaeon. Taxonomy (GTDB): domain Archaea; phylum Thermoplasmatota; class B47-G6; order B47-G6; family B47-G6; genus B47-G6. The sequence goes on along the minus strand of QMTU01000167.1, from coordinate 1,071 downwards.
CCAGCTCCTCAAATGCCTCCTTTGGGGTTTTTCCAGATCTTATTAGCTCTAAAAACTTTGGATACAGAGGAGCAAGAACCTTTCCACAAGAAAAACAACGTACGGGTATAAGCATTCTTTTCACCTGTAGGATGTCTGTCTCTTCTTCCTAGCACCCCTTCCAAGGGGCTTTTTAGGCTCCTTTCTCCTCACATCAGGTATCAGAAGTGATCTATCGTACTCAAGGAACTTTCTCTTTAAGTCCTCGTCTTTAAAGAATTCAACAAGACCCTTAGCTATAGCTGTTCTTGCAGCTTCTGCTTGTCCCATGAAGCCTCCTCCACGAACTTTGACCTCAATATCTACTTTAAGCGCCTTTTCTCCAGCAAGAACTAAGGGCTCCATTATTGTTAGCCTTGCTATCTCTGGTTCCACAAGAGGCAGCGGTTTTCTATTAATCCAGACTCTTCCAATGCCAGGCCTTATGTATGCCCTTGCTATAGCAGTCTTTCTCTTTCCAGTTGCAACTATAACTTTTGTTCCATTATTACCTGATGATGTGTTTTCAACAACTGATGAGCTCATAATTCATCACCCTAAAATCTTGCTCCCAACCACCTTGAGAGTTCCTCAACGGTAACATAATACCTAACTTCCCTCTTTGCCTCTGGTATTTCCTCAAACTTTCTTCCCTCAAGCTCTTTAGGAACTCCTATGTACACTCTCAAGTTCTTCAGTGCTCTCTTTCCCTTCTCCTGCTTATATGGAAGCATTCCGCGTATTGTTCTCTTTACGATTAGGTGGGGCATTCTCGGGAAGAAGGGTCCCCTGTGGGATCCTATGTCCCTTTTTTGCTTGTACTTCTCAAACACCATTTCTCTTTTCCCTGAAATTATAGCCTTCTCTGCGTTTACTATTACTATTTTCTCTCCATTCAGCAGTCTTTTTGCCACAATGCTTGCAAGTCTTCCAAGAATATGCCCTGTCGCATCAATGACAGTGACATTATCAAGATCCCGAAGGAATCTGTCCACCATTTCAGAGCACCTCACTACCCAAATATTCTCACGTTACTTCCCTTAGGGTTCTCAT
>QMTU01000166.1 GCA_003663585.1 Thermoplasmata archaeon | reverse complement strand
TGTGTAGTCCGCGTATCTGACAGTTATTAACGTAAACGGGTATCTCTCATCGATTTCCTCTGAGACTCTAAATTTATACGTTTTAATTTGCGCTTTTCCGTTAGGAGTGCTAAATCTATCTAAGTACAAAATCCTGCTGTAATCATCAGGCCAAAACATTCCCGGGACATTTTCCTTTATACGGGATAGATCTACGCTCCTATACTGTGGAACAATCTCTGTTATCTCAACAAATACATCGTCTTGGCACATGTACTCAAAGCCTTTAAGTCCCAGTTTTCCTGCTATCTTGCTGAGAATCCACCAATCGGGTCTTGCATCCTTCGGTGGAGTAAAGGCTCTATGATTCCACTGGATCCTTCTCTCTATATTAGTCAGCGATCCCTCGCTCTCCAGGATCGTTGTCCTGGGAAGAATTATATCTGCAAGTTCTGCTGTTGGTGTTAACATGCTTTCCTGAACAAAAAGAAATTGTAATTTCTCTAATGCCTTTAGAACTCTTTCCGTATTTGGCGTGTTGTGTAGCACGTCCTCTCCCATGATATATATCCCGTCTATATTACCTCTTTCTGAGCTCTCTATAAACTCAAGAAGTGATAGCCCCTCTTCTTGAGGCACCTCGTAACCCCATTTCTCTTCAAGATATCTTCTCCAATTATCATCAGCAACGTATCTATGTCCAGGCAGTAAATCTGGTGCAACTCCCATGTCTATTACTCCTTGAATGTTCCCCTTACCACTTGCAATGTAAATACCCGCACCGGGTTTCCCAACATGTCCACACATCAAACACATTGAAACTATAGCATGTGTAACCCTTTTTGCATCACTTGATTGAGTAACTCCTGTACCAATTATGACAGAAGCTGCTCTTGAGTTTGCAAATCTTCTCGCAACCTCAATAATAACTGCCTGTGGAACCCCTGTTATCCTCTCGATTTCCTCTAAATCGTACATCGTGACGATACGCCTTATGTCATCAAATCCCTCACATCGCTTCTCAACGAACTCAGAATCGTACAGCACTTCATTTATTATGACTCTCATAATCCCATTTAAAAGAGCAAGATCTGATCCTGGCCTTAGTTTTACATATATGTCTGAGAACCTAGCTGTTTTCGTAAACCTTGGATCAACGACAATTAATGTTGCCCCCTTGTCCCGAGCTTTAAGAACGTATCTAAACGCTATAGGCTGTGTCTCTGCTAGGTTATGTCCCCAGATTAATATACAATCTGCTGTTTCTAAGGATTTTATAGTATTTGTTGATGCAGCTAAGCCTAAGCTCTCTAGAAGGGCATAGCCAGCTCCTAAATAACAGAATCTAGCCTCACTATCAATGTTATTTGATCCTAATACTCTGGCAAGCTTTTGAAGAAGATAATTCGCCTCATTATATGATCTTAATGATCCCACAAATGCTATTCTCTCAGGACTCTTTTTAACGTCATTAAGCCCTTCTACTACGATCTCAAGAGCCCTATTCCAACTTATCTCTATAAACTCACCATTCTCCTTTCTTTTCATTGGATGTCTTACTCTTTTAAGCTTTTTTTCAAGAGAGAGTATTGCATTTCCTTTAGAGCATAATTTTCCATGCTCGTTAACAATATCCGGCTGGTCTTTCATGTACTCAATGCCTATGGGATAATCATCCCTTACCTTAATTAGCGTTCTACATCCAAGGCTACAATGATAGCACACTATGGGTATTCTCTTCTCCAAGATACTGGCACCTCCCCACTCTCGCAGACACACCACATGGCGTCTATCACCATCTAATAACAACATACCCGCCAGCTAAATATAGTATAACTACATGGAAAAGAAGATTATCTGATAGCTCTTTGCATTCCATGAGATAATATGCCTTGAAAGACAATTTCTCGGTGAGATCTTAAGCACACATCACTCAACAGCTTTACTTAGTCTCCGCTTTATCTCGTATAAGGCTATTGCCAAGGACGCCTGCGCTCCTATGTTATCTTTACTACCTACCCACACGACCTTATGGGCCAATTCCTGATCGACAAGGGAGTTTCCAGGAGCCTCGCCTCCAAAGACCAGCATAACGCTCTTACCATCATTAAGGGCTTTAACTACATCTTCTGGATTAAACTCCTCAGTGGATCCTCTATCTGCTGGTTCAAACACGTAGACGTAATCTGGCCTTGTGAGCTCGATTGCGTCCTTAAGAGTGCTTGTCACGAGAAGTTTCCCACCACTTTTGAATATTCTCTTGCTTACGGCTGGTATTCCTGTCTGTGCTCCTGCTCCATAGGCTCTTGATATTACTACAAGGGCCTCTGGCGCTAGTCCTAAGGTGACCTCAACGAACCCCTCAACCTTTCCAGCGCTACCAACGTTGTTATATACGACAATGAGCATGCCTGGTCCCTCTTTGCAGATTAAATATTATTATCCTGATGTAGCGTATTTTAGAATAACCAAAACCTTATTTAGTTTCTTATTGTCTAGAGAGTTTTGACTATTGCTAAACATGAACACCTATAATGGTGCATAACATGACCTCGTTTAACATCACTTCCAACCTTAAGGAAGCTTCACGTACTGAAAGCGATGTAGATGCCATATACCAACACTCATGCCCTAACTGTGGCAGGGATTTTGAGAGCTGGAGGGCCTCTAGAGGACTTGCGTGTACCTACTGTACTAGGCCAACCAATAGAGAGTTCGCCAGGTTCTACGACGCGGTAGAGTTCATAAGAGAGAGGAAGGAGGCAGAAAGCTACATAAGGTATAGAAGTCTTCTCAATGAAGTCAATGAGCTCTTTAAGAAGCTCACAAATAATGACATGTGGCCTATACAATCTTCATGGGCACTTAGGGCATTAAAAGGATATAGTTTTGCAATAACTGCGCCAACTGGTGTAGGAAAAACCGTTTTCGGTATTGTGTTCACATATTATCTGGCAACAAGACATAAGAAGAGATGCTATCTAATAC
>QMTU01000165.1 GCA_003663585.1 Thermoplasmata archaeon | reverse complement strand
GCGTAAGATCTCTCGTCGAATTCCTTGAACGTAAACTTTTCATTAGAGCTCATAAGTGGCACCTTGCCTTGATTAACATCGTTAGTTAATACAATGTTTAAGATTCTATACCTTAAATATTTACTTTCTCTAAGTTTTATATTTATAAGAAGTTTACTTAAAAATTTGAGATTCTCCTGCTTAACACGAGGAGGTTTGGACTACCGAGGGATGTAGCCTCGGCAGCCTAGAGCGTGACAGCGCCTCATTAGATCCACCTGTCCTCGCAGAGAGGCGGGCTATGCTTATCACGGCTGATGATGTTTCAAATAAGGATTTAAAGATGAGATATTTAAATATTTTGAACACTGCTGTAACAACATCTCTTTGGAGGTGCTTTTAGAATTGTCAAGTGATTTCACAATGAATAGTGCGTCTATTGCAAGGATTGTAAGGGATCTTGAGGGAAGATTGCGTCTTGATAAGATATACCTTATAGATGATGATACATACTCATTTAAGCTGTACAGGTACGGCTCAGGATCAGAAGAGTGGGTATATCATGTTGGTAGGTGGATTTGTAGAACTAGCTATGAAGTGCCAAAACCTAAAACTCCACCCCCAAAGATTATGGCACTGAGAAAGTCTATTGGAACTGTTTATATAGAGAGGGCCTATCAGAGGGGGTTTGAGAGAATACTTGTTATCGAGGGAACGTCAGATAGGGGAGAGCCTGTGAAGATAGTCCTAGAGATGTTCAGTGATGGCAATTTAATTGTTGAGAAATCCGGAAAGATAATATATGCGCATAGACACGGTGCTTGGCGTCATAGGGAAATCAAGCTTGGAATACCATACACGTTTCCTCCAGAGAGACCTAATGTTAGGAAGCTAAGCCCTGAATCCTTTAAGGAGATTGCTAAGAGCACCAGAAGAGACCTTGTTAGATTCCTAGCAGTTGAGTTGGGCTTAGGAGGGGAGCTTGCAGAGGAAGCATGTGCTAGGGCCTTAGTGAGTAAGGAGAAAAGAGCCGGTGAGTTATCCGATGAGGAAATCACGAGAATTTTGAACACAATAAAGGACATCATAAAGGAATGTGAGAAGAGTGAGGCCGGGTACGCGTACTTCGACAACGATAAGTTAGTATCAATAGTTCCAATAAAGCTCAGGGTCTATGCAGAGAAGGGCCTTAGAATAGTTGAGTTTGGAAGCATTCATAAGGCAATAGAGGAGTTAGCTCTTAAGCCATATCTCATGAGAGAACATGAGGTAAGGGAGATCAAAACAAGGATAGAGGAGAAGTATAACATTATCTTGAGACAACAGAGAGAGGCCCTCGAGAGGTTGCTCTCAAAAGCAAATGAATATAGAATGATAGCTGATAAAGCATATGAGCACTTCTCAGAGCTAAACTCAGCATTTGAGATAATAAAAAAGGCTTTCAAGGAGAACAACACTAGCGTGCTGAACAAAGCAAAGGAGATGGGGATTTTAAAGGAGCTAAATACGAGAGAAAACTACGTAGTGATATACGTGCCAAGGGGAGACTTCTCTATAAGGCTATATCTAGACAAAAGCATACATGAGAGCATAAGCGAGTACTACTCAAGGGCAAAGGACTATGAGGAAAGGGCAGAGAGGCTTAAGAGGAGCATAGAGGAAATTAAAGAGAAGCTTCAAGAAGAGCTTAAGAAAGCTAAAATCCAAGAGGTATCGAAGAAAAAGAAGGAAAGGGTGTTTTGGTTTGAGAGATTTAAGTGGTTCCTATCCTCAAATGGCCACATAGTAGTTGCAGGAAAAGATGCCAAGACAAACGAGGAGGTTGTAAGGAGGTACCTAGATGAGAAAGACCTATACGTACACGCTGACATACACGGCGCTCCTAGTGTTGTTATAAAGTCCATGGGGAGAGATATAGATGAGGAGACAATAAGAGAGGCCTGTGAGTTCGCTGTATATCACTCAAGAGCTTGGGGAAGAATTTACGCTGCTGATGCTTACTGGGTATATCCTCATCAGGTGACAAAGACTCCAAATCCAGGAGAGTACTTACCAGTAGGAGCATTTGTGATAAAGGGCAGGAGAAACTACTTGCATAATCTTAAAGTCCAGTGTGGAGTAGGGCTTGTTAGGATTGAGGGTCATGAAAAGCTCATGTGTGGTCCTGTCTCAGCTATCAAAAAACACAGTGATGACTACTTAATAATAGCTCCTGGAGACATAGACAAAAACACGTTTGCAAAAGTTCTCTCAGAGGTATATGGATTCGACACGTCTTACGTCCTCTCAATACTTCCACCAGGGAGCATTGAAATACTCGAGTATCGTGGAGAGAAAGCTAAAACAGTATGGGAAAAGCTCAAGGGGGCTAGAACATGAGGTTTGAAATCGTTAACTCTAAAGGCAAAGAGATAAAAGTTGTTCCGGAGAGCTTGGACGATCTTTGGCATCTTTACAACATAATAAGGCCAGGAGATCTTGTCTTTGGATACACTCTGAGAAGGCTATCAGAGAGGCAAGATGTATCTCGATCCAGGAAAAAAGAGGTTGTGAGAGTAAGGCTTGGGATCAGAGTAGAGGATGTAGAGTTTCATGAGTTCTCCTCAACCTTGAGGGTAAAGGGTAGAATAGAGTACGGCCTTGATGAGGGTCTTGGAAAGTATCACACTATATCTGTTCGTGTGGGGGATGAGATCACTATAATAAAGGAGGAGTGGCTTGAGGAGGATCTTAAGAGGTTGAGAGATGCTGAGAGAGCCTCTAAGAGGCCACGAGCAATATTTGTTTCCTTAGACGACTCGGAGGCCACAGTAGCTGTGCTGACGCAGAGGTCTATAGAAGTAATAGGGGAGGCGTATAGGCATGGCACTAAGGAAACCGAGTGGGGAGAAAAGGAATTTTATGGGGAGATACTTTCAATGCTTCACAACGTGTACGAGGGAAACAATCCAATTATAATAGTAGGGCCAGGCGTAGCAAAAGAGGGCTTTATAAAGTTTCT
>QMTU01000164.1 GCA_003663585.1 Thermoplasmata archaeon | reverse complement strand
TGTACCTGTGGGCTTCATAAGTCTGATATACTTCATGATATTATGTTCGCTTGGTTCCGGGGTTCTTCCAGGAAAACGTCCATCAATATGTGAGTTCACGGTAATAACTGTATGACCCAGCTCAGATAGAATTTTGGGAGTGTATAGGGCAGTTACACCATTAGCTGGATCAAAGAGCACCCTACAGGGCTCTACTGTGAACGCTTTCTCGACAAATCTTAACACATACTCGATGTATTCCTCCCTTATAATCTCGGAGGCATTTATGATGCGACCTGTATAAAGGTATTTCCTTTGCAGTTTTTTCTGAAAGAGCTCTTCAAGCTTTATCTCTTCATCTCTTCTTAGGTCACGCCCATCTTTTCCTATAATCTTTATTCCATTATACTCTGCAGGATTATGGGAGGCTGTTATCGCAACTCCAAGGTCTGCACCAAAGTACTTCACTGCAAATGAAATTACTGGGGTAGGAGCGAGTCCTAAGAACAGAACATCAACCCCCTCCCTCTTAAGACCTGATATAAGGGCTCTTGAGAGAGAGTCGCTGTGAATCCTGCCATCGTGTCCTACTACAACGGTGTTTGATATCCTAGATAGTACTGTAGCTATAAAATCCATAGTGCTTTCATTAAACTCCTCAGAAACTATTTTTCTTATTCCAGCGGTTCCAAATCTCATGGTTCTTGCAGCTCCTTGAGAGATTCTATTATTTGTACTCCTCTACTAGCGCCTATTCTATCTGCTCCTGCTTTAATCATTTCTATAGCTGTTTTGGCATCTTTTATGCCTCCTGAAGCTTTTATTTTTATTTTATCTCCAAATATCCTTTTTATAAGCGCTATGTCCTCTACTTTAGCTCCTTCTGGGCCAAATCCTGTTGATGTTTTAACAAAAGCTGCACCTGCCTCTATTGCTATCTCTGTAGCCTTTATCTTCTCATCATCTGATAGATAACATGTCTCTATTATCACCTTAACGGGTATAGGCTTTACCGCGTTAACGACAGCTCTTATGTCATCTTTAACCAGATCATACATCCCTGACTTAAATGCTGATATATTCATTACCATGTCTATCTCATCCACACCATCATCAACGAGCTTTTCTGCCTCCAAGACCTTGACCTCAGTGTATGTGTTACCAAGGGGGAATCCTACTACTGAGATTACTTTTATGTCAGTGTTCTCTAGAAACTTCTTTGCAGTCCTTACATAGGACGGGCTGACACAAACTCCATAAAAGCCATACTTCTTTGCCTCATCACACAGCTTCCTTATGTCATCTACAGTGGCATTAGGCCTTAACTGTGTATGATCAATTTTCTTAGCAAGCTCCTCGGCTAACATCTCTAACCACCACAGAGAATACTACCTTACGTGAACCCATCCTTCATATGCATTTACAATGGCATAAGTATATCCCTTTAGCGAGTTTATCCTTACCCCATCAACAAGGGGAATGTCCGATATTATCGCTCCAACAATTATAATTGTCTCAGCGTTTTCATTTATAATTGCTGCTGGAGCCACACCATTTTTCTTAAGCTGATACATTACATAACTTCCTACAGTACTGCCCACTCCATACGGAAATGCTAAAACCTTATTTGCTATGCTCTTTTTGTAGAGGGGGTTTTCTTTGTTAATAATAATTCCTGTCTTAGGATCCACATCTCCAAGAAATGATATGGGCTTTTCAGATATTAGAAGTGGTCCCTCACCTACACCTTTTGACACAGGTCTAGCAAGAATTTTCATCAGAGATCACCAAGAGATCTTTTGTTCTTCTTAAAATTACACATTGTTTACAAAAACTAGGGAGGTACTTTGAGGCCTTTCCAGAGTTTGTAGCAGTGACCTTAAACTTTCTCTCTATGGGGGACACTACGAAACAAGTGCCCTTAGCAATGATGTACCCTCTTCTCTCCAGCTCGTTTATGAGATCCTTGTGTGCTTTGTACATGTCCATTCCTATTGAGATCCAAGTAGTCCTTTTGGGCCTATACTTTAAAAGGCCTCTTAACTCCTCAACGGAGAGATGAGGGCACCCAAGTGCAATTAGGTCCTCTTCATCTTCACAGCTCTTTTCCTCAAATATTTCCTTTATATCATCTTTTTCAACAATAATCTTGTCAGAGAACTCATGCTTGTACTTATTCCACTCTGGAGTAAATCCCTCTATGTGCATCATGGCAACAGATCCTTCTGCCGCAAGAGCAGCGCCTAAGTACTTTACATATATACTTAAGTTAAGAGCCTTGCCATCTAAGACGAAATATGGAACCTTAACATTCATTCTAGCAACATATATTCCTAAAGCGCCATAGTCTGCGGGATCCTCTAGGTCCATCTTTACGATGATTTTTTCAGTTCCTATTCTGTTCTCCTCAAGGTGATATCCATACATCGGCGTTTTTCCAACAATTGCTGCAGCCAGTGCTGATGGTGCTCCCTCCCTATTAGTTTTTGCACCAATTACTGAGTTAGCGTATATTACTGCTGAGGACTCTGCCCAGGCTATATCCTCACCGTATTTTGGCACATTTGAGATATAGTAGGGAGTACATGTAAGCGTTGGCTCAACTCCCATGTGTGTGTAGCTTTCTATTATCTTCATCTGCTTTTTTGCAAAGTCCTCATCAATAATTCCCAAAGATCTCCATTTTATAGGATCCATTCCACATGGATTTAGCGTAGTTTTAACTCGAACTTTAGCTCCTAAGCTCGCAAGATCCTGTAGAAAATCTAAGCCAGCATCCCCAATTGTCTTATAAGAGACTCCAGAGATGTGCGCTGAGGATATTTTAATAAGCCTCTCTGCTCCATAAACCTCTCCTATTGCTACAAGAATTCTCATAGCCTTTTCAAGGGCTTCTCCAAATTCCCCCTCTAAAGCTTTTTCTTCTTCATTAGTTAGGTACATGTTGCTGTCCTCCACACATCTCCTAAGCTAAAAGAAATATTTTTAGTGATTATTATCGGAGAACATCCTTATAC
>QMTU01000163.1 GCA_003663585.1 Thermoplasmata archaeon | reverse complement strand
GATTGTAGTCCTTGTCGGAGCTTTAACAAGACGCTAACCCTTTCCTTTAATAACTTTTTAGATCATATCTTGAAAAATTAGGGTCATCTCCAAGCTCAGATTTAAGTCTTTTAAAGGACTCTCTAAGCCTTTCTAACTTCCTTTTCCCTCTCATTAGTACCTGATTTCCCACGTCAACGAGAAACCTTATGTACTTCTCATCAACTAGAAGCTTTCCATCTATACCCAGCGGGACTGATATGTTTTCAGTACCATTGATCTCCACTAGAATTCTTCCAGAGTCACTAAGGGCTCTATAGTTTGTGTACTTAAACCCAGATTCCATACCATAGTAGTGAACGCGCCTTGCTATCTTTAGGTTCTCACAGACAACGTGAAATATTGGGGATTGCACCTTAAATAGTATTAGTCCCTCTCTGACGTTTTTAAGAGATTCCAGAACCTCCTCATAAGTTATTGTCCTATGCTCCTTAAGGAGCCATCTTGCCTTTGGCTTTGCACCTATTTCTGGAGTTTCCATGATACCTATTCTACCAGAACAGCTGCTAGTTGTGTGAACGCCCTTTATGGAGTTTATAAGGAGGAGAAGATCTACTATGTCATCATCTACTCTCCTCTCAATAAGCGCCGCTCTAAGCTTCTTCATAGCCTCTACTTTGTCATGCATGTACAACACCTAATTTCTGTTATCTCTTTATGAACTCTTTTTTCATTAGAAGGGAGATTATGAGAAACACAATGGATCCTCCTATCGCTACTCCAGCGGATATTTCCATAATGACCCTGTTCTTCTTGTTTTCTTCTATGAGCTTCCTGAACTCCTCAGGTGGTACGACGTTCACGCTGTTGCCTCCTCCTTGACTTGGGGGATAACTACTTGTGTGTCTCTCACCAAGGACTTCAGTGTACTTCTTCATGGTATTTTCCTTAATCTTACTCACGTTTATTTGAAGTGGTGGATATGCTAACGGCTTCCAGTCAAATGTGTTCTTATTTAAGCTGGAAATAGGATATGCTGTCTCCAGTATCCCATCATTATTTGCATCTTCAGATATTCCTGCAAGATCAAGCCAGTAGTTTCCATATTTGCTGGTGTTCCACGAGGCCACTCCCTTTAGGTCTTGGGCTTGGGATTTGTTCACAAAGACATCTGTTGTGCCCATGTTATACAAAAAGGCGTTTAAATAAACTGTAATATCACTACATGAAAGGAGTATCGAGATTGCATACGCGTAGTTCCTATAAAAACAATTCCCCGTTATGTTAGAGGACTTTACGTTCTTGTAAAGGATTATACCATTTCCGTTTTCTATGAATGTGTTTCCACTCAGAAGAATGCCATATGATCTCTCCACCATTACCGCTATGTGGTTGTAGATATAGGTATTATCGTTTATCTCAATGCTACTCGATAATAGGACGTCTATTGCATAATTGAATACGTCTATGAACGTGGACTTTTCCACTTTAACATCATTGGAGTCAGTGATCTTAATCCCATCATAGTTGTTGACGAAAATTGTGCTTAGAACTGTAACACTTTTTGAGTTTTTTATCCTAAGACCAACATTATTTGATACTATCTTTGAGTCCTCTATTATTACATTGTTTGATCTCTGAATATAAATCCCAACCCAGTTCCCGTAAAGCGTCACATTCTTAAGACTTATATGAGAGGAATCATATACAGCAATACCACCCTTTAGTCCTGTCATGGGTATATCAGGCTTTACGGAAGTACCATATACCTTGATGTCCTTGAGAACAAGGTATTTTGTAAAGTGCTCAATAAGTATCCCCTGACGTCCCAGGGCATGTATTGTTATGTTCTCTAGAACGTAGGGATTATCCTTTGTGCCATTTCCATACACATGTGCTCCAGGAACTATACTTTGGACTTGTTTCAGAGAGCTCTCGTCTGATATCACTATCGTAAATACGTCATTATCTTGAGCTTTAAAAGATGGCATATATATCTCTAATAACGTCAATAGGAGGATCGTCAAGCATACTCCAAATTTCACTAAATTGCCTCTCAAGCTCCTCAATATCCTCACCTTCATATCTTGTGATCGTCTCGACGTTCTTATTTATACTCTTGAACGTCAAATTTACTGATCCCGAAAACCCCACGTCATCAATAATATATATCTTCGAATGAATGAACTTCTCACCGCTAGATGCAAATCTTATCTCTATAAGCTTTTTAGGAGCCCCAAACTCCTCTATTATGCCCTTATACGTCCTCGCAGATGACCACTTTATGTACGCCATTACAATACCGATAGGATATAGTATCTGAAATGTCGCAATTACGTACGCATAGATTGACGGTCCTTTTAGGATTACCACCAGCGTAAGTGCAAGTATAAGTGCTCCAAGCACAAGCGCTACAGCATATCTTAGATCAATGAAATACGTGATTGTAGATGATATTGCTGCAATTGCTACAAGAGATCCATAAAAGAGTGGCTGTGATATGCCTGGGATCAAATTATTCATGGAAACAAGCATTAATACGAGTAAGAAAAAGTAGACCGTTATTAACGTTGTCATCAACCTAAGCCGCCTTCCTCGATGTGCCTCAAACATCGTCAGATCTCTATCTGAAATCTTACCAGAGTATATGGATAGTATTGCTGTTGAGAACGTTCTTCTGCCCTTTGATGTTATAACCTTAACATTCACACCGTTCTTAGCCTTTTCAAGAAGGAGCTTTGCATAGTCAGATGATATATACGGAGAAATAATGAATATTCTCCTTTTGGCACCCTTTATAGCGTTGATGATCTCTCTTCCAACGCCCTGGCCTGATACTGTTTTTTTAGGCACAAGTGTTCACCATTGGTGTTCAGGAGTGGAGGGGGATACAACCAGGGGGACTGTCACTATTCAGATATTTTATACTTTTAAGCACATTAATTTTACTAACATTCATGATGAACTGAGAAGAGCATACAGCCCTATTATTAAGGCAGTATAAGAGCCTAGAGGTGTATGAATTTCAGCATAGTAT
>QMTU01000162.1 GCA_003663585.1 Thermoplasmata archaeon | reverse complement strand
CTTAAAACAAAGAACACGAGAACCCTCAAGAAAAGACAAGACAAGATCAACCCTACCAGGATCACCAGGCAACAAAACAAAACCAGACAAAACACCAAAACCCAAACCAATATGATACATCTTCTCGCCAATCTTAGGCTCCTCTGCAGAAGACTTCAATGAAAACACCTCCTACTACAAATAGCCGTCTTTAATAGAGAAACATAATGTTTATACTACGTTGCCTTTCATGCTTGAGAATTTTTTCTTACTGTCTATGAGAGCACTAATTCCTGGAAGCTCTTTTCCTGCTATGAAATTTATCATAGCACCTCCGCCAGTGCTTATGTGATCAAAGAACCTATTAAGTCTCAATTGCTCTATTACAGATACTGTATGCCCCCCACCAGCTACTTTGAAAGCATTTAACTTAGCTAGTGCATTAAAGATCTCATATGTTCCAAATGCGAAGAGCGGGGACTCATACGCTCCCATAGGACCATTCACAAGAACTACTTTAGCACGCCTTACCTCATCTTTATACATAAATATCGTGTTAAATCCTATGTCCATAATAGGCTCCTCTATGACGTCAGCCTTTTCTAGAGATATTTCATGTCTTATCCCATTTTTATTTACAGCCACATCATTTGGGAGTAATATCCTATCTCTATATCTCTCAAGTAAGCCCTTGGCGGTTTCAAAAACTCTTTGCAGATCAGAGGAGTTCTTCGCTAAGGTCTCAATATTAGCCCTCCCAAGCTTTAGACCGTTTGCATAGAGAAAGAGAACACTCACAAGTCCTCCTGTTATTATTCTCTCATAATTACACTCCACTAAGAGACGCTCCACAATCCTGATAGAATCATCTATTTTTGCTCCTCCAAGTATCGCTACTCTTGGTCCTTCGCTCTCCCTCAAAACTCTTGTTAAATTTACAAGCTCCCTTTCCATAAGAAATCCTGCTGCTGAAGGCATTAGATATGGAAACGCCGTTACAGAAGGTTGAAGTCTATGAGACACTGCAAAGGCATCATTCACATAATAACTTGCTACAGAGGACAATCTTCTCACAAAAAGGGCCTTTTTTTGCTTCTCAACAGGTGAATTTTCGAGCATCATCTCCTCTGAATTCATCCTAATATTCTCAAGGAGCATTATCTCCCCAGGCTTCATTGTCTTTATTTTCTCAATAACCCTAGAGCTACATATCTCATCAACGTACTCAATATGGCCTACGTACTTTGCTAGTATTTGTGCGTGTTCCTCCAGTGTAGTGAAATCATCCTTTCCAGGTCTGCTTTGATGAGCTAGTATTACCACTTTGGCGTCGTTAGCTGAAAGGTAAGATATTGTGTCAACATGAGATCTTATCCTATAGTCATTAAGTATAACCCCTGTCGTTGGGTCTATGGGAGAATTTATGTCCACCCTTAGAAGAACCACAGAGTTTGAAAAATTAAGATCCCTCAGTGTCCACACATCCACGTCCATGTCTTTCACCCATGGTAAATGGAGCATATCACGACACTATTTACATCATAACAAAATAACCCTTATAGTACACAAATAATGCTCAAATAAGTAACACACAAGGGATATCTCGCTGAGAGTGTCCTAGACGCTAGGGAATGAACATTCATTCCAGCGTTGTATTCAAATATAAATGTTTATTGAAAAATACAACTTAGCACTATCAGTGTATACTAACAGGAATCTTACATCACTCTCACTTGAGAGGTGATGTGTCTAACTTGTACAGGAGGCGAAAAAAAAGCAGGATTAAAACTAGTTATAACCTGGTATCCTTCCTATATTAGATTATGAGACATCCTCTGCTATGAGTGTCAAATTTCCCCAGAGAGTATTAGCATAATAGCCTCTGCAGGGTTTCCATCAGCCTTTTTAAGGGCCTTTATGGCCTGATCTCTGTCAACATTTGCCTTCTCCATGACTATTCTTATGTCCTCTTCGGTAAATGCCTCAGAAGGGCTCTCCCTAACTAGTTCGTATTTACCTATAATTTGAAACATCTCCCCCTCCTGAGACTTTATTATTGTAACAGAGGGCCTCGTAAAGTGAATCTTTTCCCCACTTTCAAAGGTTATAGTTACTTCCTTTACGTTCTTTAACTCCTCAATCTGTATTCCAAATTGTTTCATAAGATTCCTTAACTGCCTGGGATTAATTCTCCCTGGAATCATCAATATCATCCTCCTGAAACAGGGGGCATGAATGCTACCTCATCTTCATCATGAACCTCAGTGTCTGGGTCTGCATATCTATGATTTAATGCTGTAAGAATCTCCTCATTATTTAAAAGCTCAAGGATTTTTGGATTCCTTTTCGCAAGGATTCTAGCAATGTCTCTTATTGTTATCCCTGGCTTGTATTCAACATTAATTTCACGGGCTCCTACAAGCTCAGCAAGAGTGCTGAACAGTTTAACCCTTATGACCATTAATATTCACCTGTAGCACTGAATAATTTTCTTTCAAAGAAGACCGACTTGGGCGTACTCTCTGCCTAAGGAGCAAGACCTTTTCGACGATGGTGTGTAAGCCCATGAGATTCATTCACCTAACAGAGAAGATGCGTGAGAGCTTATAAAGCTTTTTTTGAGTGAACTCTCAATGGTGAGGATTTAAAGGACAATGGTATTTTTGTATAGTTAGTCTTACTTCACGGTGGTACTACTATGGAGCCTGTAATTGTTATCACAACGTGCCCAAGAGGGCAAGGGGATAAATTACAAGAGGAAATTATAAGGCAAAAGCTAGGAGCTTGTGTTTCATATCTTGAAGTAAAGAGCAGATATTGGTGGCAAGGAAATATTGTTGAGGACTATGAAGATATGCTCATAATAAAGACGACAAGGGAAAAATTGAACAATCTTTTTGAGCTTTTTAAAAGAATACATCCCTACACTGTTCCTGAGTTTATAGTAATTCCGGTAGAAATTCTAGGACCATACCTCCAGTGGCTTAAAGATGTTCTCAAGTAAATTAAGTAGAGATCCTCGAGGCAATAGTATGGTACTTATAAAGTTCATAGG
>QMTU01000161.1 GCA_003663585.1 Thermoplasmata archaeon | reverse complement strand
TAAATTCCGTGCAAGAAATTTTTTGCACGCTGAAATTCAAGTGCATTATCAACTGGTTGCAAGGTGCTGAAAAATACCCCCTTCCGATACCCCTGATTTTACTGGCTCAGCAGAAGCCTCTTGCAAGGCGCTTTGTGTAAAGCCTTTCGCGGTGTCTTGATTGAGCTTATGAGCCAGATGGTTAAAAGCACGATGTTGATTGGCCGATACAAAACCGCCAGTTATAAGGCTTGTGAAGCTATGTATCTATTTCAGGCCGTTTTCGTGCAAAATTCAGGTAGTAATATACTGTTCTGCTTCAGATGGAATTGGAGTTTTCCTCTGAATCTGTTAACTACAGGCAAGAGAGGGGGGAAACCAGATCTTAGCCGCCAGGGAGCAGCGCAAGGCCCGGCGCAGAGCCCAGAGGCAACGTGCTGTAGCAGCAGGAATGGGCGCAAGATAGGTTTGTGCGAGAGTGATGATCTCCCAATGACACTTGCCGGTCGGATCAATTTCCAATTGACCGGAACGGCAAGTAGGCCAAACGAGCGGAGCGGAGCGCCTGTCTCCCGTGCCCGGCACAGGCAGGCAGCGGGCACAAGCACTGCGTCCCTTCCTCTGCAATACGGGCACTGACAACGGGAAAGTGTAGCTTATTTTAGAACCGGAAAACTCCATCTCACGGTGAACCAAGACACTGGATTCTTTCAAGAAGACATAGGGAGGGGCAAATGGACACAAATAAAGAAAACCAGGGGGCAAATAACATTAATCAACAATCCCTAACATTAATAGACAAATACGAAGAGGATTATAGGAATGCACTAGGTTGTATTGATTCTAATGTAAAGGAATTGATAAAGAATGGACAAGAAATGAAAGGCCTTATGCTCCTATCAGAGAACATATCAAAAATTTTAGAGATTCATGACTCCCTAAATTCTATCTACTCCATACTCTATACTTACCAAGATGTATTAAAGAAGTTTGAGTCAGAAAGATTAAAGCAAGTTGGATATAAGTTAGTACCATTGTATGAGCAGTTAAAAGACGTTCCAGAGGCAGACCCCGAGTTTCTTGATAAATATGTGGTGGATGAACTAAAGAAAGTCGGTTTCAAAAAAAAGCATTGGATACTAAAAACAAGAATACTTACAGAAACAGAATATCTTCTTGATACACTTAGAATACTAGTGGAGCCTGAATTTATACCATTAGAAAGAGAAGAGGAAGAAACAGAAGAAATGCCTAGCAGATATATTCCTGCATCAGTAAAAATTGCAGTTTGGAGAAGGGATGGTGGAAAATGTGTTGAATGTGGTTCCAAAGAGAAGCTTGAATATGACCATATAATACCTCTCTCAAAGGGAGGGTCAAATACCGAAAGAAATATACAATTGCTCTGTGAGAAATGTAACAGAAAAAAAGGAAGTAGAATTTGACAGGAGAGAAAATGGGTGAGAATGCAAACTTTTATCTCAATTCAAAGGATGCTACTTTGTTCTATTGGGAGGTATTCTTCAAAGAATACCCCCAACTAATACAAACTGTCATACAGGTTTTTAAAACAGGGATCAGCGAGATACGTCGGAGCATAATTAAGGCAATGCCAAAAAGTCAGAAAAGCAATGATATCCCAACATATGCAGAAGATGAGTTCTCTTTTTTGGACAAAGTAATGGATGATCATAGCAAACTTATATTAACAATGATGTACTCACAATGTGAGAAAGCACTCAAGGATTGTTTGTGCTATTTAGGTAGCGAGAACTTGGATAGGCTAAACTGCTTGGATAAGCTCAAAGGAGAGTTTAAAGGGAAACACAACATTCACTTACCAAGTTTACCTAACTACCAACACCTTAGTGACTACTTGAGGTCTCTAAACAATGATATCAAACATAATGGAGGTATTGCATCAAAAGATATCAGCCCTCATTCGTTATATAAGAGCTTCAGAAAAGGTGAGGCTATTGTCGTAGAGAACAAAGTTATACTTACCTTAGCAGAAAATATATCTGAGTTCATGCTTTCTGTTATCAAGGCTACAAGGGACAAAAAGCTCTGTAATAACCAATGATTCCAATCCTCCCAGGAGCAGAGGATGGACCTTAAGAAAAGGAGAAGGGAAATGAAGATAAGTTATAGAATCACATGTTTTCTTCTTTTTTCAGGTGTCCTATTTGCATGCCAGTGCTTTGCAAGTGAGTATGACTTCAGAAGAACAAGATGGGGAATGACAAAGGAAGAGGTAATCAAGGCAGAAAAGGCTAAGTCAATAACAAAATACAAAATAGAAGGACCATTTGAGCGTATTTACTATAAAGTACTACTCCTGAAAAAGTATAAATTCAATTTACAATACGAATTTTTGAATGGGCACTTAGTAGCTGCTCATTATTCTAGAATGTTCTTTGGATCGGAGTATAAGAAAAACCTTAAGCTTATTCGAACAATGTGGTCGGAGATAAAAGATGCACTATGGGATCTCTATGGGGAGCCTTTTAAAAATAAAGATGATGGAGAGATTGGCTTTGATTCAATCGTCGTAAAAGATTATGTGTACGAAACCCAAAACACAGAAATCCATATATATGCCGGCGGGGTAGAACCCCCTCCATATTCTTTTGGTGGTATAACAATTTCCTATTATGGCAAAAAATATAAGTCAATATATGATAAAAAGAAGATGCAAGCTGAAAGAGAAAAGAAGGGGGGAGAGCTTTAGTGTGGTAGCCCCAAGAATGTTCCAACGTATCGGATAATGCCCGAGAAATTTTGAGGGCTTCAGCGATTGAGAAAGGAGAGGATTGACGATGAAGACGTTGCTCATTTCAGTATTTATTTTTCTTTTCTGTACAGGTGTATGTTTTGCTTTGTCAATCAATGATAATGGTTACATGTGGAATGCTGCCAGTTACAGTGAGAGGATGGAAATATGCAAGCAACTAGCCAGGACTATGGGAAAGGATTATATTTGGTGGTTCGGTGCACTTAATGCAGCCTATGATACTACAGATCCAAGTGTTTTGAAGTTAAAGATAAAGGGGGT
>QMTU01000160.1 GCA_003663585.1 Thermoplasmata archaeon | reverse complement strand
ACTTGAAGCATCATATAAGTTATGTCATAGTTATATTCGCTAACGACAATTCCTATTCTCATCCTAGGCATGGCAATACCCTCCACGTAACAAACTTCTTTAGATCTAAACTGGTCGTTTAGGTCTTATCGTTCAAAACTAAACAGATCACACCAATAAACTAGCGACACTTTACCCTTAACCAAATGCTAATACTAGGAGAAACTCTTGTGAATACTTTATAGGTTTCCCTCCTCTACAAATCTTATTAAGAGGGCCTCTTTTACTTTCTCTATGGAGGTATGGACATGGATGAGAAAACGCTACTCAGAGAGTTTGCTAGAGAACTCATAAGAAGCTTTAAAACTCCCCAGGAGCTCATACTTACTAGAGTAAAGAATCCACATGACCTTGAGAGGGTTTTAGAGATAATATCTGGGAGGAAGGCATATCACTTCTGGGAGCCCTCTTCTCCATATGGAGTGATAGTCATCGATGGCATAGGAAAAGTCGCCTGGATATTGGGAGACAGATACGAGATTTTGAAGAAATTTAAACCAGGAGATATGCCTACAAGTGAGGGGATAGGTGATATTCTCTCTGGAGCATTTTACAAGGATAACGTTCTCAGGATGTTCAAAAGAAAGTACTAAAAGAGGTGCGCTGAATGAATATAGATCTAGAGAACCTAAAAAGGGATCTCCTTGCTGGAAGGCCCATTTTAGTCTATGACTTTGACGATAGGGAGGGAGAGACCGATATCGTGTTCTACGCGCCAAAGGTAACGTACTATAGCGTATACTTTATGAGACGCTTTGGTGGAGGTCTCATATGCGTAGCTCTAGGCCCTGAAGTCTGGAAGAAGATAGGACTCCCATACCTTTCCGACGTGTTTAGAGGGCTTAAGGACAACGAGGTTCTCTATAAAACCTCAACACTTAGAATACCATATGACGAGAGATCATCGTTTTCCATAACTGTGAACCACGTAGACACATTCACAGGGATCTCTGATAGGGACAGGGCGTTGACAATATCAGAGCTTGGAAAGATTGCGGAAATTGCAGCTCAAACTGACTCAGAACGCTTGAAAGAGCTCTTTACAAGCTCATTCAGAAGTCCTGGACATGTGCACGTGCTAAATGCAAGAGAAAAGCTTCTAGATGAAAGACGAGGCCATACAGAGCTTGTCATAGGACTTACTAGGATTCTAGGTCTAGCACCTGCAATGGCAATAGTGGAAATGCTAGGCGATGATGGCCTATCACTGAGTAAGAAGGATGCCATGAGATTTGCAAGTGAGCACAGATTGCAGTTCATCGAGGGCAGAGACATAGTAGAGGTGTGGGAACGTGCAAAGGAGAGTTAGAGTAGTTGTAGGGGGAGTATTTGACATACTTCACCCTGGGCATATATATTTCCTAAAAAGGGCAAAGGAGCTCGGAGATGAGCTCATAGTAATAATCGCCAGGGATTCCACAGTCCTTAAAAGGAAAGGCCGAAGACCAATTCTCCCAGAGGAGATTAGAAGAGAAATCGTGGAGGCTTTAAAGCCTGTAGACAAGGCGATACTAGGTCATGAGGGTGAGGATCTTTATAAAATCGTTGAGGAGCTTAGGCCTGACATCATAGCTCTTGGATACGATCAGGACTTTGATCCTGAGGAGCTCAAGAGGGAGCTTGCTAGGAGAGGGCTTAATGTTAAAGTTGTAAGGATTGACAAGTATAACCACGAGCTTGCCGCAACTAGGAGAATAATATCCAAGATCATGGAGGTGCTCTCAAATGAAGAGGAAAATAGGAATTGTTGACACTACATTTGCTAGATATGATATGGCATCTGCTGCAATAGATGAGCTGAAGAAGAACGCTACAAATATCGAGATCATTCGATATACAGTACCTGGAATAAAGGACACTCCTGTCGCTGCGAAAAAACTCCTTGAGGAGGAGGGATGTGACATCGTCATGGTATTCGGCATGCCAGGACCAACTGAAATAGACAAGATGTGTGCACATGAGGCCTCCATGGGCCTTATACTCGTCCAGCTTATGACAAACAAACATATAATAGAGGTGTTTGTTCACGAGGATGAGGCAAAAGACGAGAAAGAGCTTGCATGGCTTGCTGAGAGAAGAGCCAGAGAGCACGCTTTGAATGTTATAAGGTTACTTTTCAGACCTCAAGAGCTTACAAAACTTGCAGGGACTGGTCAAAGACAGGGCTTTGAGGACGTAGGACCTATAAAGCAGTGAGACTAGCTTAGACTTTAATAGTGACGACCTTAATCCTCAATGATCCTACATCTTGTATTCTTGTACTTCCAGGGATCTCATTTATCGTTGTCCAAGAACCTTTATCGATATCCTTTGAAATGCTCTCTACAATGTCTTTATCTCCCCAAATTAAGATCAGAGAGTCTCCATCTGAAATAACAAGCTCTTGAGCAGTATTCTGATTATATAAGCTTCTTCTATAAACCCTTATTACAAATACCTCATTTTCATGGCTTCTATATGCCACTGAGAGTATGCTATCAACTTTTTCAGCGTTTTTCTCTTTTATACGTCTATTATTAATTATGTCGCTTAAGAAAGCCATTATTTCTCTTTTCATATCACCTGTAAGTGTTTCAGAGCGTTCACTAAGCACAACGTCTATGAACATGTACAAATCGTCTAGCACATATGGCTGAGCGTTCTCAACAGATTCCTCAAAGGATGTAACGTTAAATATCCCAGCTATCAACGTCCTTGGCTGGAACACGCTTATAATACTCTTTATCTCTGAGAGATGTGCGAACGTAATCGCAGGAGATTTATAAATTATGGGATATCCTAGTCCTGTCTCCATAATGAGTCCAGCACTTATGCATCCTTCCTCACTTAGTGTCCTCTCAATGATCCCTGATAGAACTCTTATGTGCTCTTCCTTGAAGTTCCTAGCGATAAAAGAGATCATCATGTCCTTTCCCACCGAAGACTGAGAGCGTACTCTATAGTATCACGAAGCGGCTCATAGAGCTCATGAGACCTTATATGTTCAATAACATTAGAGAAATCCTTAACCCTAGAAAATCCTGCTT
>QMTU01000159.1 GCA_003663585.1 Thermoplasmata archaeon | reverse complement strand
TTTTTGGTAGGCCTCCATAGGTGTTCTCTCTAAAGTTCCCTATGGGATGAACCGTTAGCGTTCTTATACCTGTAGCACTTGAATGCCTCGAGAGGAACATTATAATTTTAGGTCTTATTCCAAGGGCCCTTGAGAGATCGCTGTCTAACCTGTCATAGAATATGTGTTCTTTCTCTATAAAAACCATTAATACGTCTTCAAAGAGGTTATACACGGGATTTCCTAGAAACTCACTAATCCTTCTAGGATTTAGCAAGTCAAGCACGTAGTTTGCTATGTTCATGCTTGCAAGGTCCTTCTTGCAGGCTACTAACACTATTGTCATGAGCACTCACCACTTAAGTTGACGTCCTTTCTACTCTAGCGTAACTACTCATTACTTGAGATGATCTTAGAGAGACTGCCAAGGTACTCTACAGAGTCCTTCACCACAGCATATATGCGTATTTCTTGAAAATTTTTGACCTCCTTAAGGATAGGTGATAAAAATTCCTCAGGCCCCAATAGCGCGTTTATGGAAGTTCCCAGAGCAAAAGGTGAAACTGCTGGAAGGACGTGAATAAGAAAGCCCTCTGGATGAAGAACCCTCAAGTGAGTGGGAACCTTGTGGGAAACTCCAAGGGAGTCTCGAAGGGTTAGGGATGGGTGTTCGTGACCCATTATGACAAGATCATAGTCGCTGAGATCAACGTCTTTTGGTATTTTATGGCCATGGATTACTATCGAATCTCCGACCTCAACGTATTCGACGAGATCAACTCCCCAGTCCTTTAAAGTGTAGTAAACGAAGTTGTCGTGATTTCCTCGGACTACTATAAGATCATCATACTTCGAGATCATCTCCTCTATAAACATTGATACGTGCCTCTTCTCTAACGGGTTCTCCCTTGAGAACTCATGTTTTAGATCTCCTGCGACTATTAGCTTTCTAGCCTCTACGTTCTTCACTCTCCTAATTACCTCCTCCAGCTGGATTGGTGGGATCTGTAAGCCTTGAGATGCTAGAACGTACTCTATTCCAAAATGAGAGTCTGCTACTATAGCATAGTCCTTATATTTAAGCCCAAAACCAACGATCACGGCGAATCCTCCTCGATGAAGTCAAAAACTGTGGGCCTCTTTTTAGGCCTCTTTTCCTCAAGTATTCCATTTTTTACGAGGAACTCTATGTATATTTCTCTATTTTTCTTCTTTATCTCTGGTATTGCTCTTTTTATAAGCCTCTTAATTTTCTCCTCGGCCTCCTTGGTCACATAGTAATATATGGAGTCCCTTGTAGAGTCATAGTCTGTGTGACTAACAAGTATTATCACCTTCCCTTTTCTGTGCCTACCAGTTCTTCCCTTTCTCTGTATAGTCCTAACCTTGGAAGGTATTGCCTCATAGAATACCACTAAGTCCGTCTCTGGAATGTCAAGCCCCTCTTCTGCCACGGAGGTTGCTATAAGCACGTTGTACTCTCCTCTCCTGAATCCCTCTATTATCTCCAGCTGCTCCCTTTGGGACATACCAACTCCCTTACGATATCCTTGCCCAACGAAGAGCTTAGCTCTGGCATTAGGCACATTCTCGTTTATGGTCTTCTCCAGGAAGCTCGCGACGTCTCTGTACTCCACGAAGACTATAGCTTTTGGTATGCCCTCAACGTTTATCGCGTTATTGAGAATTTCAACTACTTTTTCAACTTTTGGACTTCTCTTGTTCTTTATCAGATTATATGCCAAAAGAACTCTCTGGTCATTGACCATTAGTGCTGAACCCTTTCCTCCCCTCTTAAAGAGGGATTCTCTTAGATATTTTGCAGCAAAGTCAGGACCGTGTCTATCAAGGATCTCTAAGGCATGATAAAGTCTGAGGGAGAGCCCTAGAAGCATCATAATCTTCGGCCTTTGGGGGTCATTGTCCTCTGAGGATATTTTGTCCAAGAGCTCAACAAGTTGCCTTACAGAGATTTTAGATGGGTCATCAGTATCTAGAACGTTTAGTGACTTTAAGCTCTTAAAAATACTCTTGAGGACGTCAAGTAATAGTCTTCTGGCCATCAGTACTTCTCTTGGGACGTCAACGCGTATTACCTCGACGTCCTTTTTGAATATGTACTTTTTGACCTCTGGGTCGCGCTCGCTCCTAAACTCTATGTTGTATATTCCTAAGTTCTCACAGACCTCTATGATGTCCTCAAGCCTGTTTCCTGGAGACGCCGTAAGACCTAAAATAAGTGGGTACCAAGCGTCCTCCCAATATCTTTTTGCTATTGGAACGTATGGATAATCTCCTACAGCCCTATGTGCCTCGTCAAAAACTACTATTGAGTAGGACTCCAGCGGAACATAGCCATTTTCCAGATCGTTAAGAACTACCTGTGGGGTTGCAACTATAACCTTTGCATGTGACCACATAGAAACTCTCTCGCTAGGGCTTAAGAGGCCGCTAAGTGATATTATTTTATCGCTATCCACTCTCAAGACCTCTCTAAGGAACTTGGTGTGTTGCTCCACGAGGGGTCTTGTGGGAGCCATCATGAGCGCTCTAGTATTTTTATACTTGTGTAATCTCTCTGCGATTACCATGGCAGCAATAGCTGTTTTTCCAAGACCTGTTGCGAGTACTACAAGGGTTGGGGCTTTAAGGCATGCTTTGAAAATACTTACTTGGTAGGACCTCTCTTCCAACGATCCATATTTTATCAGAGGGTGTTGAAAGTAAGCTATCTCCTCCATGGCCTTTCCCTATGACTCATTTTTCATGGACTTTTTGACGTAGTCCATGTAATCTCCGCTCTCAATTTTCACTCCTGGTGCTGACCAAGGCCAGAACCACATGTATGCTTCCCCGTACTTAGTGTTAACCTTGACAATTCTGTAGTTTGCCGATATTTCCATCTCGTTTATGACATTAAAGGTGGCCTCGTCGACCTCAAACACCTCAACTTTTATGCGTCCTTTTCCCTTTACTGCCCTAGGAAGCGAGTCCACATATAGCTCAAATCCTTCTATCCAGTCTTCCCCTAGGAACCTTGCGTTTCTTAGGTAATAGCTATGAAGCTCACATGAACGCCTTAAGGTGCCATAAAC
>QMTU01000158.1 GCA_003663585.1 Thermoplasmata archaeon | reverse complement strand
CTTTTATACGTCTATTATTAATTATGTCGCTTAAAAAAGCCATTATTTCTCTTTTCATATCACCTGTAAGTGTTTCAGAGCGTTCACTAAGCACAACGTCTACGAACATGTACAAATCGTTTAGCACATATGGCTGAGCGTTCTCAACAGATTCCTCAAAGGATGTAACGTTAAATATCCCAGCTATTAACGTCCTTGGCTGGAACACGCTTATAATACTCTTTATCTCTGAGAGATGCGCGAACGTGATCGCAGGAGATTTATAAATTATGGGATATCCTAGTCCTGTCCCCATAATGAGTCCAGCACTTATGCATCCTTCCTCACCTAGTGTCCTCTCAATGACTCCTGAGAGAACTCTTATGTGCTCTTCCTTGAAGTCCCTAGCGACAAAAGAGACCATCATGTCCTTTCCCACCGAAGGCTGAGAGCGTACTCTATAGTATCACGAAGCAGCTCATAGAGCTCATGAGACCTTATATGCTCAATAACATTAGAGAAATCCTTAACCCTAGAAAATCCTGCTTTTAGATACTCTCCTGCCTGAAGTGCCATGTCTAATAAGTCCGCAAGTCTTACAAGCTTTGATTCTAGGGTTTTCTGTGATAAGTACTCCAACACAAGATCCCTTAGACTGGGATTCTCAGAGAATAAATCCTCTATTACCTGTCTCTCGAGCTCATCCTTAAGCCTTTTACTTATGCTTTTTGAGGGTATGTCCCCTATAACGCCCTCGTGAAGGTCATGTACCAGTGCCATTTTTATCGCTTTTTCAACGGACAAATTATAGCCCTTCCTCTGCAGCTCTTCTCCAAGGATCATTGTAAGAAACGCAGTCCCCCAGGCATGTGACGCCACGCTTTCAGGGCTTAGCACACCACGTTGTAGCCATCCTGTCCTAGGAATTTCCTTCAAGGCGAGATAGCACTCCAGTATTTTCCTGTTGTACCCCATCATAGTATGAGTGAAAATGCTTTAATGTCTTTAATACTTTCTCCAGCAGTCCTAGGATCCTCCTCAAACACTGTGAACTCTGCTCTATACCCGGGAGCTATTCTTCCAACAATGTTCTCAATCCCCAGAGCAAATGCCGATCCCTCTGTAAATATCTTAATGGCCTCATCGACAGGTATTGCCTCTTCCCTAAGAAACTCCTTTCCCGTTACTAAAGACTTTCTAAAGACAGCAGAGTATATCCCATATAGAGGATTTGGCTCCTCAACAGGAGCGTCAGATCCACCTGCAACAACAAATCCTCTCTCCAGAAGCGTCTTAAGCATGTAGGAGTGCCTAATCCTCTTACTTCCAAGCCTTTCCTCTGCCCACTGAGAGTCTGTGCTAATGAATATTGGCTGGACCGCAAGTATCACCCCAAGCTTTTTGGCTCTTTCCAGATCATCTGGTCTGATCACCTGACAGTGTTCTATACGCACTCTCACACCATTTTTTCTGGCTATTTCAGCCATATCAAGGGCAATGTTAAAGGCCCTATCGCCTATGGCGTGAATTGCAAGATCAAGACCATAAGAAGATGCCTCCTCTGCAATTTCCAGAAGCTCTTCTACAGGAGAAACAAGTACCCCCTTATTCCCCGGGTCATCTGAGTAGTCATCATACAGTAGAGCCGTGTGTCCTCCAAGGCTGCCATCGACGAAGACCTTTACCCCTCTTACCATGAACTTATCGGAGTTCCTTCTAACAATTTCCCTCGGACTATAATCTCTTAGGACGCTTGGAAGTATATATGCGACAACCCTTAGAGGAAGTCTTTTATGAATCTCCCAATACGCCTCTAAATAAGGCGTTGAAATCCCTAAATCTGAGACTGTAGTAAGTCCCATAGCTTTTAGCCTTTCCCCAGCCTTTACAGCATTTTTCTTAAACTTCTCCAGACGTATCCTGTGAACAATGTCAGAGATAGCATTTAAGGCATTCTCTTTAAGTATACCCCTCTTGAGATCTACTACTCCACCCTTCACATCTTTAAGACGGTCAATGACATTAGATAAAGCTACATCGTTCAAAGTTGCAACATGCATGCATCTCCTGTAGGCTATAACCGGAAAGTCAAAGTCTATATCATCCTTAGAGAGTTCTCTATTCTCCACGAATTCTGTTTCATTCCAGCCAAACGCTATTACCCACTCTCCTGGAGTTAAACTCCTCCCTGCATTTTCTATTAGCCTCTTAGCATCCTCTATAGAGCGAGCCCTTCTTAGATCAACGAAATCCATGTAAGCAGCATATTCTGAAAAGTGCATGTGTGAATCTATGAGGCCTGGGGCAAGGAACTTTCCTTCAAGATCTATTACCCTTGATGCACACTCAGAGAATAGTTCTGCAAGCCTTTCACTGCCAATGAGCACTATATTAGAGTTTTTCACAATAACCGTGGATCCTCCCCCGAGCACTCTTGCATTCTTTATTATTATATAATCATCGTGATTACTCGTAGTATCCCTCATATTCGTCTTCCTCTAGGGCTTCTACAGTTTTCAGAGCCTTAACTTCCTCCTGAGGAGCCTCTGGAGGTGTCTCTCTGAGCTTTAGTTTAAGTATCTCCTTTGCTTGATTCACGTCAATCTCTGCTCTCTTAAAGATCTCTACCTCCAGTGTGTCTGGATCCCATGAGATCTTGCCATCGAAGATTCTATATGATATCCTTATTCTGACTACGTCAGTTTTATCAACGTTAAACTCTCTTAAGACGTCAAATAACGCCATATTTAAAGCAGCAGTGGCCCTCACGATTTCCCTAGCATCGGCGTAGTCTTTCATCTGAGCAAATGCTGTTCTTCGAATCTTGTTGGCGTATCCAGCTGCAATAATAAATCCTGTACTTAAGGATCCCACACGCTCCTTCGACAGCATGTTTATCACCCAATAAATCCCAAAGCAGCGAACGATCGACTAATTGCAAGCCTGACATAATATATATTTGTAATAAACCACTTATAAACTTATTTTACAACCTGCTACCAGGAAAACCTCGCTCTTTAAGGCAGGAATTGACCTCATTCTCCAATAATACTTAAAAGAAGAGGCCTCTAGAAAAAACTTCAACTAACGCCCCGCTCAATGT
>QMTU01000157.1 GCA_003663585.1 Thermoplasmata archaeon | reverse complement strand
TTGCTACAGCCTCTATCTGCCTGTAAACAATTTCTGGAGGAACCTCGTGCACTGCCGTTACTTCCCTTGTGTTCTGCGCTGTTATGGCCGTGATCGCTACAAGAGCGTGCACTCCAAACGCGGAGAACGTTCTAATGTCAGCTACTATTCCAGCTCCTCCTCCACTATCGCTACCTGCTATCGTCAGCGCGGTTTTAACGTCCCTCATACCCATCATCTCAAAAGCCAATAGTTCCCTATGTAAACGTTCTTCAAGCCCGCCTCTAGGGCGGCTTTATAGACGCTCTCCATCTGCTTTTTCGATGTCGTGGGAACGTCGTGCATAAGGTGATGAGGTGCAAATGCTAGGAGCACGTAGGGAGTGTTGGGATCTATCTCAGCGAGGTATCTGGCTATGTTGTAGACCTCCACGCTGTCCACGTAGTGCGGCACTACTAGGGTGCTCACGACGAGTAAGGGAATACCCTCTTCACGCTTTTCCTCTAACTCCTTGATGATCTTTACGTTTTTCTTTATTCTATTCACAGCCTTTTCTCCATTGACTCCCGTGAGAGCTTCATATACTGCTGGCGTGTGTGCCTTCCAATCTATCTTAACTATCCCCCCACTCTCAAGGCTTATCCTCGCCATCTCCTTCATTATATTTATGTTCTCTAGGCCATTTGTCTCCCAGCAGATCCTCCTTTGAGTGCTCCTCCTCGAGGACTCCTCCAAGATTTTCCTAGAGGCCTTGATGGCGTAAATTGCATGTGGAGCAGGATCGCCTCCGAAGTAGCACACGCAGGCGACCCTATCCCTCATAGCCTTATCTACAAGCTCCTGAACACTATGAAGATGTGCCCTTTCGTGGACTTTTCTATGAGATATCATGTACTTGTGTTCTATGTTCTGACAGAAGAGACAATCTAAGTTGCACCCTGCGAAGAATACTGCAAGGTTGTGATATCCATAATGCCTCCTCTCTGGACATACGGGCTCTGCAACACAGTTCGTTGGAAGAGGATCATAGTAGTAGTGCATATAGGCGACGTTGAAGTCTCCCGTTATTGTCGTGAGCCTGTTCTCAGAGTTCCTCATAATCCCACAGTAGCCTAGGCCTCCTGGTGGTATCTCACACTCGTTTACGCAGAGGCTGCACTTAACACCTCCACCCCTTGGAGGGCTTTCTGGAAGTCCTATGTATCTTCTCCAAGAGCTTCTTGTTTCCCTTACCCTCCCCAGAGCATCATTAAGGCGGCGAATACAGCTCACGCATACCCCAATTGATGAGCTTATCTCATCAGAGGATAATCCACATATTTCACATCTTCTCATTAAGCGGATCACCATCGAGGAGTAACTGTTATATTTATTGAGTATCATATTTAATTATCAGTTGATGATAATCACCCGCCCCGAGCGGCCGCCTCTCCGCTAAAATTTCTCCTTCTCTAAACTCCTTTAAAATCAGCTTTCTAAAACTATAATTTAATATTGCTCTCTTTAGCCTGTTAAAAATGCAATTACAAAAGGTATATTTAAGAAAATATCCGCTCTAGAGAGTAGAACGACTACTCAAACATTTCAAGCGTTTTCGTGTTCTCCTGAAGGACATCTAGGAACTTACTTGCGTTAACTCCCACTATAGGTGGGATTATTTTCGGCCTTGGCGGCTCGCTCTTAACCCCGAACTCGTCCATCTCCTTAACGATTCTCACCCTAAGGCTCTGGTCGGCTACTCTGCTATGGTATATAGTCCCTAAGGACGCGGCAATCATCTCAACAATGTGTGCTTTTCCCTTCTCCTCGTGTAGGTGTGGGTTTAAAGTCTCTATTTGGTAGACTCTTATTCCCTCGCTCATAGCCTCCTTAAACCTTGTCTCCTCCATAAACTTTCCGAACTCCTCGAACAAGTAGACGAGTTCATAGGGCTCTATTGCAAACCCTGAGGCATATGCCATAATCTCAGCGAGCTTCATGGACATTGCGTGCTCACCGGCGTTTCCTGTCTTTATTACATCTGTCTCAAACCCCGTCAGATTTCCAATGAGGAGGTTCATGTATCTGTTCGTTATCTCAGAAACTCTTCCCCATCTCCTGAAGTAAAGGCTGCTCTCTACAATCTTAGGCTTGTACTTCCAGAGGAGCCTTACCATAGTGTAGGAGGAGTCTGACATGTAGAAGCCCGCTATGTAATCCTTTATGTACTCGTTTACCGCGCTGGGTATGTAGTTATCGGAGTCAATAAATCCCACGTACTCTAACCCTAATGCCTTTGCTATAAGAAGCCCAATTATCATTCCCTCTCCCTTTCCACTCCTTACGGAGTCTCCTTCGAGTATATGTTCATATCTAACGCTCTTAAAGGCCTCTTTTAGTCCTGGATCTCTCTGATGTATAATTATCATGGGCTGCTGGGAGAAGTTATGTATCGCCTTTAGGATGTCCCTTTCCATGCGATATCTATTGAAGCCATTCATGAAGCTGTTCGAGACCACTATTACCGTTATATCCTGCGGAATTGCGCTTAGCACTCCCTCAAACAGCTTCAGGCTTTCATTCTTTATGGGCACTATTATGGCCAGCCTTGGATAGTACTCCTCAAAGATATCGTGTGGAACGCTCTTTATCATGGGCGTGTCCTGAAACTTCCTCGACGACTCAAGCTTTAAAACACGCTGCGTGTCGTAAATTGTTAGGGCGCCAATTCTCTCAGCAACACGAGGTGCTTCAAGAAGCACATAATCACCTCATAGTTTGGATAATGATCATGAGTGGAACAGATACATTGAAGTCAAAACGCGTCTCTGATCCCGCAGGATACATCTAATGAAAATCCAAATAAGGCATGATGTACGACGTCTAATGAAGAACCTCGCTAGTCACACTATCCATCCACATTCCACTACTTTAATAATACTTGATTTGAATTTAAGCGTTATTGTGCTACTCCTCATCAACACTGTTCACACACTGCCCACTAGTGCACAAAAATAAATTATCTTCTGGACAACGTAATAGTGAAGTGGAGGTGATAAGTATGGATGAGAGTAGTGAGGACTTTGAGAAGAAAATAGAGAAAATGGTTAATAAGATAGTAGAGAGTGTTGTGGAGA